>JAFRLB010000089.1 GCA_017431405.1 Erysipelotrichaceae bacterium
AGAGGAGGTCATGGCCGCCGTGCAGCTGGGTAGCGCCTGCCGCGCCACCGCGAATATCAAGGTCCGCCAGGCCCTGAGTACCCTTTATGTGAAGGGCGCGATGCATTCACTAAGATGATGGAAATCGCCTTGGATACAGCTCTGAAGTATTAGTCTTCAATATCATTAGTAATATGGCGGCATGATGACATGCCGCTTTTTTTTCTGTTACAATGTTGTTATTAAGGTGAGAAAATGCAGAAAAAGAAGTATGGGAAGAAGTTTTTAATATCCTTGATCTTACTGGCAATTTGTGGAATTAACATGTTATTATTCCACAGCTTTCCAGACTTTTTCTTTCCAACTTACCGCAACATTTCCTCAGCCTGGCAGAATATCTTGAGTACAGTATGCTCCTTTACGGATGTCGCAATATGGGACATTGGCTTAATCGTTCTGGCCCTGGTCTTCATCTTCTATACTATTACCGTGATCGTCGGTAAAAGAGGGTTTCTTAGCTGGTTATCCAATGTCTTATTAGTAGTGTGCATTCTGGTATTTGTGGCTGTGAATGGCTGGATGCTTAATCACTATGCTCCAAAGTTAAGTGAAAGCGTAGGGTTGACCATAGAAAAGTATTCTGAAGATGAACTGTATGACAGTTGCGAATACTACCTGTTAAAAGCAGCGGAATATGCCGATAAAATAGTGCGAGACAATGATCATCATGCACTTGAGAGTAACTTCAACGATATGGCAAAAGCAGCTGGAAACAGCTATGAATCATTAAGTAAGAAGTATCCGGTCTTCAAAGGTTCCAATAAACCGGTCAAAAAGCTTTCGGTTGTTGGTGAATACCTGATGTATAACGGAATAGTCGGCATGTTCATGCCATTAACTGGTGAATCAGGGGTTCCAGAAAGTGTACCGCCAGTACCTATGGCGTTTACGATGTGTCATGAGGCAGCCCACAGACTAGGCATAGCCAGCGAACAGGAAGCTAACTTTGCGGCTTTCTTAGCCTGCATTAACAGTAAGGAATCTGAATTCCTTTACAGCGGTTACTATTCTGCTTTTTCCTATTGCTTCTCATCACTTTATGGCCAGAATCAGGAAAGGGCACTGACATTATATGAAAAGTATAGCGAAGACAGAGGAGTATTACTTGTACGTTTGGACAGACACGACACCTTTGAACATTACCGCAAGTATGAATCAGTCCTGCAGGACATTTCTGATGATATAAACGATACCTATCTTAAGACTTTTTCCCAGGAAAGCGGCATCAGGTCATATGGGGAAGTAACCGACTATCTGATTGCCTATTATTTAACATTACGTTAAGAAACAATGTGAATTAATGGGATATGTTTGAATTAGACCTGTAAATATTTTATAATTAATCGACACGTTATTTAAAAGGTGATGTTTTATTATGGTTAAAAGTAAGAAGAAAAAGAGCAAGATAAAACCGGGAATACCACAGCGTACCTTCCAGGTTTTGAATACTATATTGATATTACTGATCTTAGGTTTCTATCTGTACAGAGCAGTTGATTACCATGATCAGTTCATTGCACTGTACTCAGAAGTGACCTCGGAAGAGCATCCGGTATATCTTTCTGAAGCCCTCATTTCCAAGGTAATTGGTGACAATGACGGCGTAACGAAGAATGAAGATGACAGCTATCACTATCATGGCAAGCCAAAGTATAACTATGTCATTTTCTCAGGCAGACTGTTCAGAGTGCTTGACATCAGTCCGGATGGTGAAGTAAGAATGGTTGAACAGAACAATACGGGAAGTTTCATTCTTGATGATTCAACCACATTTGATGAATCAATCGTTAAGCAGTGGCTTAACTCAGACCGTAATGACCAGTATTCAGGCATCTATCAGAAATCACTTAAGGACTTTGATACAACCATGGTCAAGTCAACATATTGTGCAGATGTAATCGACGGTGCCGAAAGCATCGGCTGTACCTTGAAAAATAACAAGAGTTACGTAACCCTACTTTCCTTAAATGACTATAAGGAAACAGGAGCAGCTGAAGGCTTCCTTAATAACGGTCAGGGCTTCATGCTCATTTCTACTAACAGTGAACATGAAAACTGGTTCGTCAATGAGGATGGTAGCTTATCAACAGGTTCAAATCCAACCCAGTTTGTCGGTGTAAGAGCCGTAGTAACCACCAGATATGATCTGGAAGTAAAGGGTGGAACAGGAACTGCCGCTGATCCATTCCGTGTCAGAACATTTACCGTTAATACAGCTGAAGACATGCCGGTATCTTCTTATGTAAGCTATGGTGACAGATTATGGCGTGTTGTCAGAAGGACCAATGAACTGAACATGGAACTGATGCTTGACGGTTACCTGCTTGATGAAGAGGGTAATCCTGAAACATTTACTTTCGGCAGATACAATGACTATTCACCTGATTATGGCTTAGGTGATTATCTCAATACTGATTATGTTGAATCATTACCTGAGTATGAAAAATACCTGGTAACCAATGACTGGTTCTATGGCGCATTGGAAGATGATAATTACTATGATTATCATGATAACTTCCAGAACAGCGTTCACTGTTATGTCGGTTTACCAAATACTGCAGTTCAGTATTTGGATGAATATCCAGACATATATATCATGGCTGATGTCTCTTCAGCCGATGACCTGGTTTATAAGATTGATGATACCGGCCATCTGTTTGCCGGCTTCCTGACAAATGAAAGCAAGGTCAGACCGTTAATTTGTCTTAACGGTAAGACTGTGATCATCTCAGGAAACGGTACCGTAGATGACCCATACGTATTCATGGAAGGGAGTGCACAGTAATGGAAGAGAACAAAAACTTAAACCCCGAAAATGAATCAATGGAAAAGACAAAGATATATAAGCTCAACGATACCTCTGCAGCAGCTGAAAAGCCGGTTAAGAAAAAGAAAATCCGCAAGAAACGCTTAACCTGGTATACCAAATTTCTGCTGTTTGTGGACGTGTGTGCGATCATATGTTTCTTCTTAGTCTATGGTCCTTATGAAGGCTTAAGAGACTGGTATGTAACAACTGCCTTAACCACAGGTGCTCATAAGTATCTGGCTTACATTTTCTATTCAGATGATACGATCAATGAAGTACTTGATAAGAACAAGACAATCGTTTCCGGAGATACAACCGATACATCACAGATAAAGGTCGTTGATAACCCTGATACAGGCTATTACGCAAATGAATATGACCGTCAGGTATTACAGAGAGAATCACCTGATCAGCTCTACAAGGTAATAGAAATAAGTGAAAACGGCTATAAGGGCTGGATCACGGTAATCTATTATCCACAGCGTCTTGAATTGGTTACTTCCGGTTCAAGATATGGCGGAACAATTACCCAGTATGCGGAAAAATATGACGCAATGGTTGCCGTTAACGGCGGCGGTTACAGCCTGTTTGGCGATAACAGTGTTGCCAGCTACGGTTCAACCATAACTGAAGGCGTGATTATCGATGACTGGGATAAGGTTGAAGAATTCGTAGCGATGGATTGGGAAGGAAGATTGTTCCTGACCTACGCTACCGCAACTGAGGTTCAGCAGGCTGGGGCAAGATGGGCCCTGACTTTCGGACCGTTCTTGATCGTAAATGGAGAAAAGAGTACTTTCTATGGTAATGGCGGCTATGGTGTTCAGCCTAGAACAGCCATTGGTCAGAGAAAGGATGGCGTAGTCTTATTAGTTACAATTGACGGCAGAGGTTCAGGTGGCTCAGAAGGCGCAACAATGACTGAACTGGCTGACCTGTTTGAAAGATATGGCGCATATAATGCGGCTAATCTGGATGGCGGCGGCAGCTCAATGCTGGCAATTGAAAAGGAACTAATCAATCATCCGGCAGGATGGAATTATACTGGCGAAAGATATGTATATGACGCCATTATCTACAGGTGATGAACATGGATAAGATTGCAGAATTACAGAAGATATTTGATGACAGTAAGAGAATAGTTTTCTTTACCGGTGCCGGTGTTTCTACCGAAAGCGGCATTCCTGATTTCAGAAGTCAGGGCGGGCTATACAATACACAGTATAAGTATCCGCCGGAAGAAATCATCTCGCATTCATTTTTCATGCATAACCCTGAGGAATTCTATCGCTTTTACCGCGATAAGATGATCTTTTTAGATGCCAAGCCAAACGCTGCTCACTTGAAGATGGCTGAGTTTGAAAAGGCTGGCAAGTCATTAGGCGTTGTTACGCAGAACATTGACGGTCTGCATGATTTAGCCGGCAGTAAGAATGTTTATGAACTACATGGCACAATACACCGTAATTACTGCATGAGATGTCATAGGAGCTATCCGCTTTCATACATCGTTGAAAGCAAGGGCGTACCAAAGTGTGAGTGCGGCGGTACCGTAAAGCCTGATGTTGTTTTATACGAAGAAGGTCTGGATAATTCAACAATTGAAGGAGCAGTAAGAGCCATCGAAAAGGCAGACTGCCTGGTTATTGCCGGAACTTCCTTGGTTGTCTATCCGGCAGCCGGCTTAGTCAATTACTTTAACGGTAAGTATCTGGTTGTCATTAATAAAACCAGAACACCAAGAGATGCCATGGCTGACTTATGCATCTACGATTCAGTAGGCGAAGTATTATCACAAATCGAAGTAAGAGTCTGATGAAGACTCTTTTTTTCTGAGCATTTCCTTTCATAAGAAGCAGAAGGTAATGTAATACTATAAGCAAGAGGTAACAGTTATGAACACATACGAAGCAATAATGACCAGACGCAGTACCAGAAGGTTTATTGAGAAAAAAGTTGATGATGAATTAATAGAAAAAATCGTTGAAGCAGGAAGACATGCGCCTAGCGGCGGTAATTCTCAAAGCACTCATTTCTTCGCCATAACAAACAGAGAATTACTCGATAAGCTGGCCATAATGGTGAGAAACAGTTTTTCGCAGATGGAATTAAGAGATGGAATGTATAAGTCGCTGGTTTCTTCCATAACCCAGTCAAAGAAGGGAGACTATGTATTTCACTATAACTGTCCGGTGTTGATAGTAACTGCCAACCAGAAAGACTATGGCAATAACATCGCCGACTGTGCCTGTGCTTTGGAAAACATGATGATCGTGGCCAATGAGTTTGATCTGGGCAGCTGCTGGATCAACCAGTTAAAGTGGCTTAATGAGGATGAAGGATTACTGAATCTCTTCAGAAACCTTGGTTTGGAAGAAAGTGAACGCATATATGGGGCTTTGGCTGTTGGCTATGCCTTAAGCGAAGATGGCTTACCAAACAGAAACCCGCTTCCAAGAACCGGCAATAAAGTTGAATGGATAAAGTAAAAAGAGCTTTAATTGCTCTTCTTCTTTCCGTTTAATATGCCTACCAGATCAGGATCAACATAACCGATGTCATCATTTGGATCAAATTCGTTTTCAAATGGATGAACGCCAAAGTCCTTTATGAGCTTACGGGCAATCTGAATGTTCTTGATTACCGGTGAGATCATTAACAGATCCTGATCAGCGATGTACTCGTAGCTGTCCTTATTCAAGAACCAGATGGTGTGCTTTGATTCAGAAGGGTATAGTTTTATTTCCTTGCTTAAGTAGATCTCGCCATCATCGTCATAATCAAATACAGGTAAGTCGATTTCCTTTAACTGTTGCCAGATCTCCAGGTTTTCTTCATCTTCTTCAGTTTCCGGATCAAACTCATAATGTACCGTAATGGTAAGTGCCTTTAACAGTGGATTGGAGTTTTCAACTCTGATGAAGTCAGGCAATAGTTCCTTCTTATAATCAATGTGGTTAAACTGCTTGATGAACTGATAGGAATTGTACTCATGGTTATAAACCAATGCACCGTATCTTCTGATTTCGTTATCAAATTCTTCAATGAATTCACAGTTTGGATCTGTAATATCTACAAGATTGTTTAAATATATGTTTCTCATCTAATCACCGAAACTATTTTAGCATAATTAATCATAAACTGTTATAATATTGGTGCTGTCTCCGTAGCTCAGCTGGATAGAGCGTCCGCCTCCTAAGCGGAAGGTCAGCGGTTCGAATCCGCTCGGGGACGCCATTGAAAATAACGCTTCAGGACTTTCAATAAAGAAACTGAAGCGTTTTTTTATTTCTACATATGGATTATGAGTCTTGGCTCTCCATCCAGTTTTATGTAATCGTGATCCTTGAAGTATTCTTCCAGAATGTTTGGCGCTTTAGTGGCAACCTCAATCGGTCTGCCATTCATCGCAATTTCTTCGTGTGAAATGTCAAGAAAATCCTTGATGTTATCAAAGAAGAACTTCTGCATGACAACTGTGAATAAATCATCATCAGCCACTTCCTTGCCATTCATCTTTCATTGATTCCAAAATCATTCATTATTCTCACCTCATTAAATGATTATTTGTCTGTTTCCATACTAATAGTCTATCAAATTATATAGATGTTCAGTGCCCTAAATCAAGCAATGAAGACGTTATCAATAATGATAACGATGTTACGGCACTATGGAAGAGAACAGAAAAAAGTGGAGTAGTATTCTGCACGTTTCTTATGCTTAATAGTTATTTCTTAATTGTCTTAACAAGTATTGGACTCTTCAGAGTCAGACGAGTACTTTCATAGTACTGTTATAGGCGTCATTATAAGAAAAAAAGGGTGTTTAGACAAATTGTTTACTTGAGTATGAAAGCTGTTCATTCTTTGTGAATTGATGTAAAAAATAAGTAAAGACAAATAAAATAAAATGGTATAAAATAAAATTAACAAATAGATAAAGGAGATAATAATATGGCAGCAAAGTTTTTAGTTAAAGAAGTAAATACAGGCGTTAGATTCAATCTTGTAGCTGGTAATGGCGAAGTCATCGGTGTTTCTGAAGTTTATACAACAGAATCAGCTTGCAAGAACGGCATTGAAAGCGTTAGAAAGAATGCTCCAATCGCACCAGTAGAAGACCAGACAGTTGAAGGTTATGAAACATGCAAGAATCCTAAGTTTGAAGTCTATACAGATAAGGCTGGAGAATTCAGATTCAGATTAAAAGCCAGAAACGGTGAAATCATTCTTGCATCTGAAGGCTATTCTTCAAAGCCAGGCGTAAAGAACGGCATTGAAAGCGTTAAGAAGAACGCTCCAGAGGCTGAAATCGTTAAGAAGGAAGACTAATACAATCAAGGAAGAGCAATCTTCCTTTTTTTATGCCTGAAAAAGGTTTTGTTAGGCTTTTTAGCCTTATTGTGATACACTATTAAAACAGAGGGGATTTTTATATGAACGTTATTGAAAACAAACTTGTAGAGTCATTGAAGGAAGTAGTTAAAGAGCTGTATCAGATCGAACCTGAGGAAGGTTTTGTCATGGTTGAAGTACCGAAGGACAGCAGTAAAGGCAATTACGCAACCAACGTTGCCATGAGACTTACCAAGATGTTACGACGTAACCCTCGTGAAATCGGTCAGGAAATCAAGGATGAAATGTTGAAGAAGATGCCTGAGATTGAAGGCATTGAAGTAGCCGGACCTGGTTTCATTAACTTTGACATTAAGAAGGATGCCTTAGCTGATGTCATTAACCTGATCTTAGAAAAAGGTGATGACTATGGCCGTAACGAAGCCGGCAAGGGCACTAATATTCTGGTTGAATATGTATCAGCCAATCCTACCGGTCCATTGCACTTGGGACATGCCAGAGGAGCAGTATGGGGTGACAGCTTATGCCGTCTGTTACTGTTCTCAGGCTACAACTGCTTAAGAGAATACTATATTAACGATGCCGGTCATCAGATTGACATGTTAGGCATTTCCTTAATGGAGAGATACCGTGAACTGTTTGGCAAGACACCTAACTTGCCTGATGACGGTTATCATGGTCCTGATGTAATTGAAATTGCCAAGGAGATTAAGGAAGAATATGGTGACAAGTGGTTAAATGTTCCTGAAGAAGAAGCTTATAAGTTCTTCCGCAATGACGGTAAGAGAAGAGAATTAGACCGCATTAAGAGAGACTTGAACTACTACCGCTGTCAGTTTGATTCCTGGATCAGTGAACAGGCAATCAGAGATACAGGCATGATTGAAAAGACCATTGATAAGATGACGGAAATGGGCTTAGTCTATGAGGCAGAAGATGCCTTATGGTTAAAGACCACGGAATATGGCGATGACAAGGACAGAGTATTGCGTAAGTCTGATGGGTCATATACCTATTTCACACCGGATATTGCCAACCATTTGGACAAGGTTAACCGTGGCTATGAAAAGCTGGTTGACTTATGGGGTGCAGACCACCATGGTTACATTCCAAGAATGCAGGCTGCCTTAACAGCCTTAGGCTTACCAAAGGGAACCTTAAGCGTTGACATCATTCAGATGGTACGTCTGGTTGAAAACGGTGTTGAAGTTAAGATGAGTAAGAGAACCGGTAATGCTGTTACCATCAGAGAACTGTGCGACGACATTGGCGTTGACAGTGCCCGTTATTTCTTCCTGGCCAAGGCTTTGGATACTCACCTGGACTTTGACTTGGGCGTTGCCAGAAAGCAGACAAATGAAAACCCTGTTTTCTATGCTCAGTATGCCCATGCCAGAAGCAGCAAGGTATTAAAGAACGCCGGCGAATTGGAAAAACTGGATCACTATGACCAGCTGACTGAAAACCAGGAAATCGATCTGATCAAGCACATCAGCAGTTTCCCTGATGTCGTAGCTGACGCCGCTGTAACCAGAGCTCCTAACAAGATCTGTAACTATGTCCAGAAGCTTGCTCAGTTCATTCATTCATTCTATGCCAGCTGTAAGATCCTGACTGCTGAAACAGAGAGTCTGAAGCAGCAGAGGCTGGCCTTGTTAAAGGCAAGTGCCATCACAATGAAGAATGCGCTTAACTTACTTGGTGTTGAAGCACCTGAAGAAATGTAATGTCAAATGCCGCAAACGCGGCATTTTCTTTATGCCTTGTTTACTGTATTATGAATAGTAGATTTCGGAGGTAATAATCATGTTATTTAAGGATATGAAATATGAAAGGCCTGAATACGAGCAGGTCAAAAAGGAATATACGGCCTATCTTGAACAGTTAAGAAACGCTAGTAACAAGGAACAGTTCCTTAAGGTTTTCTTTGAACTGGAAAAGTTAAGAAGCTCACTGGCCACAATGTCAACCTTGTGTTCAATTCGACACTCAATCAATACCAAAGATGAATTCTATGACAGGGAAAATGACTATTGGGATGAATATGGACCTTTGTACAGTGTCTTTGATGCTGAATTAAGCAAGATCTGTGTTGTCTGTCCATTCAAGGAAGAACTGTATGAAGAAATACCTGAAACTTTCTTTGAACTGGCTGAATGTCAGATAAGATCATTTGATGAAAAGATTGTTCCTTTATTACAGCAGGAAAACAAGCTGACCAGTGAATATGGCAAGCTCAAGGCTTCTGCCCAGATTCCTTATGACGGTAAGATCTACAATCTTTCTACCATCAGACCTCTGACACTTTCCTTAGACAGAAAGGTCAGAAAGGAAGCCAATGATGCAATGCTGAAGTTCTACAGCGACAATGAAAGTGAATTTGACCGCATCTATGATGAATTAGTTAAGTTAAGAGATAAGATTGCTCATGAATTAGGTTATCCTAGCTTCATTGAACTGGCTTATCAGAGAATGACCAGACTTGACTACAACGCTGAGATGGTAGCCAACTACCGTAAACAGATTTTGGAGGACTTGGTTCCGGCCGCTACCAGATTGTATGAAAGACAGGCCAAGCGCTTAGGTGTTAAGACAATTGCCTATTACGATGAATCACTTGAATTCTTAAACGGTAACCCGACACCAAAGGGCAGCTATGAAGAATTAATTGAAGCAGCCAGAAAGATGTATCACGAAATGAGCCCAGAAACAGCTGAATTCATTGATACGATGATTGAAGGTGACTTATGGGATCTCAAGAGCAGAGACGGTAAGGAAATGGGTGGATACTGTACCTCAATTCCTGACTACCACGTACCGTTCATCTTTGCCAACTTCAATGGCACAAGCGGAGATGTTGACGTACTGACTCATGAAGCTGGCCATGCCTTCCAGTTCTACATGTCAAGAAACATCAAGGTCAGCGACTTGCAATGGCCAACCATGGAATCAGCTGAGATCGATTCAATGAGCATGGAGTTCAACGCCTGGCCATGGATGAACTTGTTCTTTAAGGAAGATGAAGCCAAGTACAAGTATCTGCATCTGGGTGGGGCGGTGAAGTTTCTGCCTTATGGCGTGCTTGTAGACCACTTCCAGCACGAGATCTATGCTAATCCAACATGGAGCCCGGATGAAAGAAAAGCCTGCTGGAGAAGGCTGGAAAAGCTTTATCTGCCATATAAGGATTACAGCGAATCAGAGATCCTGGAAAAGGGTACCTGGTGGTACAGACAGGGTCATATCTTTGAATCACCGTTCTATTACATTGACTATACCTTGGCTCAGGTATGTGCCTTACAGTTCTGGGTCAGAAACTACAATAAGGACCCTGAAGCCTGGCACGATTACGTCAGATTATGCAAGGCCGGCGGCACACAGAGCTTTACTCAGTTAGTAAAGACAGCCAACCTGAAAGTGCCTTTTGAAGACGGTTGTGTCAAGTCCATCGTCAAGGATATTACCA
>JAFRLB010000090.1 GCA_017431405.1 Erysipelotrichaceae bacterium
CACGAGTCACCATTATATGCGAGTGTAGTTCAATGGTAGAACGGCAGCCTTCCAAGCTGCATACGCGAGTTCGATTCTCGTCACTCGCTCCATCAGTTACATCCGTCGCTTAGCGATGTTCACATATAGGGCTTAATCCAGAGGGATTAAGTATTTTTTTATTTTAAGGCATAAAAAAAGCTGATTGTTGATCAGCTTTTACTTTAAACCGTCCATTATGTCATCAGTAAGATGAACTGTCTGATTGTTTTCCTTAAGAGTTTCGTTTTCCTTTTTAAGTTCTTCAATCATTTTGTTCTTTTCTTCGATTTCGGCTTCATATTTTTCCTTTAAGGCTTTGGTCTTTTCTCTGTTCTTACGTATTTCGGCGAATTCCAAAAATAACAGGATTACGCCTACTACCAGTAAGCAGATGGTAATGGCGAACAGTTTACCAGGTACTCTGACAGTTGCGTTGAACTGAATCAGGAATATGGTGTTGAAGGCTTCAAAAACGACAAGTAAGATCTCTAATAATATCTGTAATATTTTCATGTGAAAATCCTCGTTTCTATTTCATCTATATAAATTATATTTTCTATTTGAAACTTTATCAATGATTTTAGTTGCATGAATCCATATGATATAATTTACACAGATGAGGTATGACCATGAGTGATAATAAACAGAAGATAATAATTGATACCGACTGCGGTTCGGATGACGCAATGGCAATTGCCATGGCTTTAAATGACGAGAACTATGAAATACTAATGATAACGGCTGTCAGCGGTAATGTAAGAATGAAACAGGCTGCCTATAATACCTTAACGACCATGAAGGTATCTGATACCAGTTACCCGCCGGTTTATGAAGGCAGTGACGCAATGCTGGTAAGAGACTGGGTGGGGGCAAGTGACGTACATGGCGATGATGGCATGGGTGATCTTGGTTTAGTTGATTACAGTCTGAAGACAACACCTGGTAATGCCGTATTGAAGATGCTGGAAGCCTTAAGAGAAAATGAGGATAAAAGCATTGACATCATTACCTTAGGACCTTTAACCAATCTGGCCATAGCCATCAGACTTGAACCGGAAACAATGAAGAGAGCCAGAAGAATAATCATGATGGGAACAGCCGGCTTAGGCAGAGGCAATGTTTCCATGGTCGCTGAATTCAACATCTGGCAGGATCCTGAGGCCTGTCAGATCGTCATTGACAGCGGCATTGATCCACTTATCTTCGTGGGATGGGACGCCTGTCTTGATGAGGCGATGCTGGACCCTGAGGAAATTGAAAAGATCAGAAGCAGTGGGGAATTAGGCAGGTTCTGCATTGATACCAACGTCAAGTTAATGAATCTGAACGTTAAGAGATTCGGTTATGAATGTCTGGACATGGCTGATCCGGCTGCCATGGCTGCGGCCTTGTATCCAGCCTGCATTGACCAGTGTGACAAGTATTATTGTGAAGTAGACTTAAGCAGGGGGCCAAGCTATGGGGCCGTATTAATTGATTACTATGGCTTCAGCGGTAAGACACCTAATGCCTATATCTGCAGTAAGCTTAAAGCTGACCTTTATAAGCAATACATAATGAAAACCTTAAGAGCACTATAAGAAAAGGACGGCATTGCCGTCCTTTAATGTTGGATTTAGAAATTATAGATCTCGTCGAGCTGATCCCTGCACTTTTCAATGGCTTCCTTGTTGCCGATGACGCATACATCATCATCCTTATTGACCTTTTCAAATACCGGGATGGTATTCAGAATGTCTTCGGTCGTTGTTGAAAGGATCTGAGTCAGGATGTCGCACTTGTCTGCGTAACTGATGCCGGCAAAGTATTCCAGGTCGCTTAACTTGGCCATTGCCTTGGCAGTTACCAATGGATCATAGTCACCGGTTGTACCAACGATGTATTTTTCAACATTGTCATTGTTCTTGCAGAATTCCTGCAGATATTCAGGAGTATTTGCGTAAACTCTTAATGAATTAGCCGGGTTAGGATCTCTGTAAGAGTAGAATCTGGCAGCCTTGTTCATGCGGCAGGTAAAGCCACAGCCATAGGCACCGCCTCTTACTCTGATGTTATTCCATAAGTAGTCATAGGTCATGATGTTGCTTAAGACATACATTGTACCAAGCTTACCTGTAACAGCGTCACTTACATCTGAACCCTTGCAGGCATAGGAGATGTTGGCTGGAACGATGATTCCTTCTCTCTTATGACCTAAGGCCTGCTTCTGTTTCTTAACGATTTCTTCGCCATCTGCTAAATCATCCAGGAAACGCTTGACGATTCTTGGCTTGTCTTCGCTTGTTACTGACATGGTGAAGCGGTTTCTCTTAAACAGCTTTTCATATAACTTCTTTAATTCAGAAATCAGTTCATCACCTTTTTCTTCCCAGTTTTCAGCGATGTCCTTAATGAACTTGTAACCTTCATAGCCGTTGAAGTATTCGGTACAGGTTGCGGCTACTGACTGGTAGGCTGCTACTCTTACTGAACCTAAGGCATGACCTGAAGCGATGAAGCTCTGCTCCAAGGCTGTCTTATTCTGACGGATGATGTCTCTGATGGCCTGCTTGTCGGCGAAAGTTGTCTTATATATTATTTCCTTAACCAGGTCAACGGCTTCTTCATCATTTCTGCTTAATGAACTCCAGCTTACATCTACGAAGGTGAGATCATTTTTTGCTTTATCAGTTGTTGCGGTAAAGCCGCAGTTGAACGCACCTAAGATGCTCTTCATTTTCTGAGCCAGGTGGATCGTGTCATAGTTTTCAGTAGCGATCTGGCCTAACAGTGACAACAGAATGCTTAGCAATGAATAATCCTTTAAGTCAAAGTCATCGGTATTGGCGTAGGCTGAAACATAACTGATGCCGTTAGTGTCAATGTCATGCTTCAATACGGTATTCTTACCGCCGTGCTTGCAGATTTCAATTGGTAATTCCGTAGGGGTCTTCTTTAAGTCTTCCAGGTGCAGTTGCGGTAAGGTTGCCTGCTGTTCTGGAGTATCTTCAGTTGCCTGCCAGATTGCCAGTTCCTTATTCATTTCGATTAAGTCTTCGATTTCCTTTTCACTCCAGGTAGCCTTGATGTCGGAAAGCTTCTTTCTTTCATCTTCAGCCTTTTTCTGACCGAGAGTGTTAGAAGGCTTTAATAATACCTTGGCATGGTGCTTACTGTTGATGATGAATTCTTCTAATAAGTCTTCATAGTAGTGAGTACCGATCTTTTCTCTTAATTCATTGAACAGCTTATCGATAACTAATGAATCAACAGGGTCACCACCATACAGCCAGCTGTCCAGGGCTGTCAAGGCAAATGCCAGTCCCTTAGGAGCACCGCCGAAGTCTCTTTCCTTGGCTTTGAATTCCTGCTTGTTAAGGGTAGCTTCCAGTTCGTCCTTGTCGATGCCTTCCCTGATTACGCGCTTGATCTCATTGTAAATGGCTTCGGTAACCTGAGGTTCCTTTTCAATGTCTGTATTGATGACATCAATTTCAACGAATGGCTGGTATATGCCGTCTTCAATGCTGAAGTAAATGTCTTCGCCTAAACCGTTATTCAGAATTACTTTCTTCAGAGGTGATTCATTTGAGCCGCATAATACGGAAGAGATCAGGCCAAAGGCAACGTTCTTCATGTAATCGTTGAACTTGCCGGTAACATAACCATAGGCAATCTGTGCCTTGCCCTTGCCGCTGTCATCAGGAGCTACTTCGTATTCCTGAATTACGGTTTCAGCTTCAACAGGTTTCTGTTCTTCAATGACGATCTTATCACCATCAGAAGTATAGTGTGATAAGTATTCATCATCAATGATTGAAAGAATGTTATCGATGTCCATGAAACCATCCAGGAAGATGTATGAGTTAGATGGATTGTAATACTTGGCGTGAGAGTCACAGAACTGCTTGTAGGTGAGGGTAGGAATGTATACCGGATCCCCACCTGATTCATTGCCATAGCAGGTATCAGGGAATAATGAGTGCATTAATACTCTGGCTCTTACACCATCCGGTGAAGAGAAGGCACCCTTCATTTCGTTGAATACAACACCCTTGAAGATCGGATCGGCATCCTTGTCGTTTAATTCGTAATGCCAGCCTTCCTGACGGAAGATGTTAGGCATCTTAACGGCGATTGGATGGAATACGGCATCAAGGTAAACTCTCATCAGGTTTACGAAGTCCTTATCGTTACGGCTGCTGACAGGGTAAACTGTCTTATCCGGATATGTCATTGCGTTTAAGAATGTCTGTAATGAACCCTTCAGAAGGTCAACGAATGGCTCTCTGACCAGGTATCTGGTTGAACCGTTTAATACTGAGTGTTCCAGAATGTGGAAGACACCGGTATCATCTACAGGAGTTGTCTTAAAGGCGATTGAGAAGGTCTTGTTCTCATCATCTCTTTTTACACATATTGTCTTTGCCTGGGTCTTTTCATGAATCATTTCATACATGTCAGCGTTGATCTCATCAATGTGACGGATGTTAATGACCTTAAACCCATGTATTGTGTCGTTTATTTTCATAACTGCCTCCATAATCAAGCATTATTATACTATTTTATGAGGTGAGAGGAAAGAAAGGCAACTGAGAATTGACTTTAAATACCAACTAAGAAATAATTAATATAGAACTGTAACATTTTAGACAGTTTAAGGGGTATTTTATGGTAGTTAAAAAAAGAGTGATTGATCAACTAATGAACTCAACACTGTTCGCTAATGTGGGGCGTAAGGAACTTATTCAGTTATTGGGAAATGAAGAAGTTGAATTATGCCAGTACGCAAAGAACGAGGTTGTTTTCACGCCGAAAAAGTTCAAAAGAGCGCTGGCTTTTCTTTCTAAGGGCCATTTGAAGGTAATGGTCGGCGATGGTCAGCTCGTAATGAGCAAACTCAAAAGCGGAACATTCTTCGCTGTGGCAACACTCTTTAACGATGAAGAAGAGTACATCAGCAGTATCGTTGCCAATAGTAATGCTGAAGTTGTTTTCTTTCCACAGAGTGTTGTGGAAAATTGCATAGAAAGCTATCCGGAATTTGCGCTTAACTATATAAGACTGTTACATAGTAAGGTCAGATTCCTTAATAAGGAAATTGAGGTTCTTGGCGCAAGCTCAGGAAAGAATTCGCTGATCAGTTTCCTGTTAAATTCATCACAGATAATAGGTGAACCATTCCGTCTGGAAGTATCATATTCTCAGCTTGCCGATCAGCTGAACATGAGCCGTTCATCTTTATACAGAGCTCTTGATGAGCTTGTTTCTGACGGCATCATTGCCAGAGACGGCAGAAACATAACGGTATTGAAGAGAGGATAATGAAAAATGAAAAAAAGTTTAATAATTGTATTGGCACTGTTAATGAGTCTGACCTTGTTTTCAGGCTGTGTAAAGAAGGATACAGACAATGGGGAAGAGCCAAATGAGACTGCCCAGACAACTGTCAGATTAGGTTTGATAAAGGGCCCTACAGGCATGGGAGCTTCTTATCTGTTGGAGAAGAGTGAAAAGGGCGAAACAGTCAATATTTATGAAACTTCTTTGGCTAATGAACCAAGTGACATGATTGCCATGGTAGCCAATGGCAGTGTCGACATCGCAGCCGTACCGACAAACAGCGCCAGTGCTCTTTACAATAAGACCAGCGGTGCCGTACAGTTATTGGCTTTGAATACCGGATGTGTTCTAAAGATATTGGAACAGGGTGAAACCATCGACAAGATGAGTGATCTCAAGGGCAGAACCATCTATGCAACAGGTCAGGGCGCAAATCCTGAATACATTCTCAATTACATGCTTGAGCAGTATGGCTTGAAGGCTGGCGAAGATGTTACTGTTGAATATCTGGACAGCGCTGAATTAACCACAAAGGCTGCCAGCGGAGAAATTGACTTATGCATGTTGCCGGTTCCTGCCGCAACAACCGTTTTGATGAAGAATGACAAGATGCGTCTGGCCTTATCTCTTGAAGAAGAATGGAACCACATGAACAGAGCTACTCTGGTTACCATGGGTTGCGTTGTCGTAAGAAGAGAATTTGCCGAAGCAAATCCACAGGCTGTTGAAGCATTCTTAAAGGAATATGGTGAATCAATCAATTACGTAGTTGAAAATCCAACAGAAGGCGGCAAGTTATGCGCCAAGTTTGAAATTGTTGCTTCAGATAAGATCGCTGAAAAGGCAATTGAGGACGCTGAACTGATTTTCATTGCGGATGAAAGAATACCGGTCATCATCAAGGACTACTATCAGATCCTGTTTGATGCTGATCCAAAATCAGTAGGAGGGAAGTTACCTGGTGAAGACTTCTACTACACTGCGCAGTAAGAAGTTATTAAAAGTAGTTGTAGCCACACTGTTCTGGTTTTTAGTGTGGCTTTTATGTGCTTTGGCAATAAATAAGGAACTGATATTGCCATCACCATTGTTAGTGATCAGTAAAATGTTCAGCATGGTTACCACGGCTGTTTTCTGGCAACATACCTTCGTTACATTCCTAAGGATCATCATTGGCTACATCTTAGGTGTTGCCATTGCCATAGCATTGGCCATGTTGACATATAACTATGAAATATGTGATGCCATCATTTCCCCGGTGATCAGAATAATCAGAGCAACACCGGTTGCTTCATTCATAATCTTAGTGCTGTTATGGGCTGGCAAGAATTATCTGCCAAGCATCATTGTTGCCTTAATGGTCATCCCGGTAGTCTGGGAAAATCTGGTAGTAAGCTATCAGAATACGGATGAAAATCTGATAGAAATGGCTGAGGCCTACCGTCTTAGTAAAATGAAGCAGTTCTTCCACATCAGGGTACCGGCAGCCTTTACCGCTTTCAGCAGCGCGGCCTTAACTGCCATGGGCTTGGCCTGGAAGAGCGGCATCGCAGCCGAAGTACTGGCCCAGCCTAAGATCGCTATTGGTACTCAGCTGTATTATTCAAAGATATATCTGGAAACTTCTGAACTGTTTGCCTGGACGATCGTAGTTGTACTAATGAGCTTATGCATTGAAAAGCTGGTAGTAATGTTACTGGCAGGGAGGAAAGATAATGAAAATTAATGACATTACCTTCCGCTATGGCGATAAGACCATTTTTGAGAACTACAATCTGTCACTTAATGAAGGCATCTATTGTCTGATGGGACCAAGTGCCAGTGGTAAGACAACATTGTTAAAGCTCATGGCTGGGTTATTACAGCCTGAGGCAGGAAATATTGATTGGGAAAACAAGACAGCGGTCATCATGTTTCAGGAAGACAGACTGTTACAGTGGTATGACGCTGAAAAGAATGTTGAACTGATTGTTGGTAATGAGAAGAAGGCAGAGATCGAAAAGATGTTTGAATGTCTTGAGATACCTCTTAACGGCAATGTTAAGAAACTGTCTGGCGGCCAGAAAAGAAGGATCGCTCTTATCAGAGCCTTATTGGCTGAAGGGGATGTTCTTTTATTAGATGAACCGTTTACCGGCATGGATAAGGAACTTACCAAAAAAGCCATAGAATTGATAAAGAAACAGAATAAGCTGACGGTAGTAGCGACTCATTCGTTTGAGGAAGTAAAGCTACTGGAAGCTGAAATAATCAACATACGAAAATCCCGCTGTGGTTAACACAACGGGATTTCTTTTTTATAAATTGTTTTAGTACATTCCGCCAGCTGCCGGGTTCATACCCTGAGCAGGAACTGGTTCTTCCTTGGTAACGACACCGGCTTCTGTTGTAACAAACAGAGCAGCAATTGAAGTAGCGTATAATACGGCACTTCTGGTTACCTTGGTTGGGTCAACGATGCCGGCCTTGAACATGTCTACCCATTCACCGTTCTTGGCATCGAAACCGATGTTGCCTCTCTTGGAGAGCTGCTGCTTAACGATTTCCTTGCCATCATAACCGGCGTTTTCAGCAATCTGTTCCATTGGTAATAAGATTGCTTCGAATACGGCATTGATACCTTTCTGTTCATCTACGATGTCACTCTTGAGTTCATCCTTGTATTTTTTGTAGATGTTAACTAAGGCAGCACCGCCACCTAAGATGATACCTTCGGCAATGGCAGCCTTGGTAGCGTTTAAGGCATCTTCGATTCTTAACTTCTTTTCCTTCATTTCACTTTCAGTAGCTGCACCAACCTTGATGATGGCGACACCTGAAGTAATCTTGGCTAATCTTTCGTTTAATTTCTTCTTTTCATAATCAGAAGTTGACTTGGCAACCTGTGATCTGATTTCAGCAACTCTGTCAGCGATGGCGCTCTTTTCACCATTGCCGTGAACGATGGTTGTTGTATCTTTCTTAACGGTAACCTTATTGGCAGTACCTAAGTCTGAAAGTTCAACTTCCTTTAAGTCCATTGACAGTTCCTTGGTGATGAACTTGGCGCCGGTAACGATTGCGATATCCTGTAACATTGCCTTCTGAGAATCACCGAAGCTTGGAGCCTTGGTAGCTACAACGTTGAATGCGCCACGTAACTTATTGACGATCAATGTTGTCAGTACTTCATTGTCAATGTCATCTGCGATGATAAGCAATGGCTTGTTAGACTGAACGATCTTTTCCAGTAATGGCAGGATCTCCTGAATTGAATTGATCTTCTGGTCAGTTACCAGGATGTATGGGTTGTCCAATTCAGACTGCATCTTTTCTCTGTCGCTGGCCATGTATGGTGACATGTAACCCTTGTCGTATTCCAGACCTTCAACGATTTCCAGTTCTGTTTCAAAACCCTTTGATTCATCAACGGTAATGACACCGTCCTTGCCGACTTTTTCCATTGCCATGGCAATGTACTTGCCGATTTCTTCACTGCTTGAAGAAATTGAAGCGACCTGAGCAATGTCATTTGATGTTGAAACTTTCTTGGTCTGTTCCAGTAACTTTTCAGCGATCAGCTTAGAAGCCTTTTCCATGCCCTGTTTCAATAATACAGGGTTACTGCCTTTTTCAACGCATTCAATGCCGTTATGCATGATTGCCTGAGCTAATAAGGTAGCTGTTGTGGTACCGTCACCGGCAACGTCGTTTGTCTTGTTGGCAACTTCGTATACTAACTTGGCACCCATGTTTTCAAACTTGTCTTCCGGTTCAATTTCCTTGGCAATTGTTACACCGTCATTAGTGATTAATGGTGAGCCATAGCTCTTTTCCAAAACGACATTACGTCCCTTAGGGCCTAATGTAACCTTTACGGTGTTGGCTAATTCATCAACACCCTTTAACATCTTTGTTCTTACGTCTTTTGAATACAGTACTTCCTTACTCATGCTTGCCTCCTGTTATTCGATTACTGCCAGAATCTTGTCTTCTGGAATCAGTAAGTATTCTTCTCCGTTATATTTGATTTCGGTTGTAGCGTACTTGTCAAAAATGACACGGTCCTTTGTCTTTACGGTTAAGGCAACTTTCTTGCCATCAACGATCTTGCCGTCACCAACGGCAACTACAGTTCCGATGTTTTCTTCTTTTGATTCATTTGCTGAAAGAATGATGCCACTCTTTGTCTTGTTTTCTGTTGTTTCCTTTTTAAGTAATACATTATCATTTAAAGGTTTAATCATAATATCCTCCTGTGTTTTAGCACTCTGCACTCAAAAGTGCTA
>JAFRLB010000091.1 GCA_017431405.1 Erysipelotrichaceae bacterium
GTTGTCTAATAGACACTGAGTGATATTCGATGTAAAATTGTTCATGAGGTCTCCTTATTCGAATGATTTTTTGGTCGAAATTATTCTACTACAGGTACGACCTCACTTTTTAGTTTTTACACAAAATTATTTTAGCTATCTTTCTTTTTTTGATCATTTGCAAAAGTTGTACTTGTAAATGTCAATAGTATTGACATTATGACGACTAATTTTATTATTTTCTTCATATAGCTCCTTTCTAATTATTTAATCAATAATAAACTAGTGGTATTATATGAATGATAATAGTCATGGAAGTTTATTATCATTCTGACTAATCCAACTAATACCAGATTGGATTAGTTTTTATTTGTATGGCTCCATTATTCACCTCCTACTCTTCTTATCTCTAATTAAATTGTAGTTTTCTACAATGTTTTTTAACAGGACACAGTGCGAGAATTCATATTATTTGATATCTAGTCTTGTGTCCCCATCACTTTAACAGATTACTGTTATATCATTATTTCTTTTTTCTTTAATTATATTGTGACAAAGCACTTTTTATATTTCAAGCAATCACAGGTAATTTGAATGTTCTGATTTTTAACATCTGAATGTTCCATTTTTATACATTGTTTTTTAATTAAAACTATGTTGTTTTTATTCAACCAACCCCATATTAAAAGTGCTCAACTTCTGTTGAACACTGTAATATCGGAATTGTTTTCCTCTTAACCGTTAATATGCTTTATTACTTCTATTGTTTCAAACCAGTCCTTATATTTACCATTTGGCCTGTAATAGACCGATTCACAGTTTGTTCCCTGTAAGATGATGGCATTTAAACAGTATTGCTTGAAATCCTCTATGTTATTATAGTCACAGCTGTCATTCAGCCAGATGTAAGCTAATGTCCTATCGTATTTGTCATATCTTTCCTTATCATATTCCAGAAATAAAATCTGGCCCTTAGTCAGATATTCTTTGACAAACTTATAGGCTTCTTCGCCTTCTTCAGTCCCTCTTTCCGGTGTATTAATGCCTATCAGTCTTACTTCCACTTCTTCCCCACCTATTTCAACAACCATGGAATCACCATCTTTGGCAGCTACATAGGTACACTGTACTGTTTCAGCATCACCATTAAAATGTCTGCCCTGTAATTTGAAATAAATGGCCAGAATGACGAAAAGAACTAATATTGATATGATAAGAATCTTATATTTCTTTTTCATTTAATTCATTGACAATTCTCATGATGCTGAGAAGATCAGTAATGTAGAATTCAGCTCCCTGCTGATCAACAGGGAATCTCTTCTCTTCCCGGCATATGACATGGGCACCGGTAGCTATTGCTGCATCAAGGCCTATTCTTGAATCTTCCACAATTACTGTTTCTTCAGGCTTAACATCAAGTAATTCCATTGCCTTCAGATAAATGTCAGGAGCAGGCTTGGTGTTTTCCACGTCTCCCATTCCCAGAATAACAGAGAACAGTCTTCTCCAATGGTTTTCTTCCAGACACTGATCTATACAGTCATAGGAATTGGTTGTACATAGAGCCAGTTTATAGCCATTGTTATTCAAGGCCTGTAAGATGGTTCCTGAACCAGGGAACTTTATGGCATGATAATCGACGTGATGGTATTCGGGCTTATAGTATTCATCAAGCACTTCCTGTCTCTGTTCTGGAGTATATTCAGTTAAGACTTCATCAATGACGACCTTCAGCTTACGGCCGGTTAAAAGCTGCCATAGATCATGGTTCCATACTACGCCGTTTTTCTCCAATACTTTCTTCTTGTTCATCATGGCTCTGTACTCTGAATCAACCAGTGTACCATCCATGTCAAAAATGATCGCCTTTATCATGTCTTACCTCAATTCGTATTTAATGCTGCACTTTCCGTTCTTACATTTTATCGTCGCAATTGCTCCGTTAATGATCGTCCAGCTTGGCGGTACATGCCCGAAATCCGCATCATAGATAACCGGGATGTTAAGATCCTTAACGTTATTGTAAATGGCTTCTCTGACATCAACATCAAACATCTCAGCTCCGTTTAATGCTCTGCCCATGATTAAGCCACTGACATTTTCAAACCAGCCGGCATTCTTCAGTTGCCATAATCCTCTGTATATGTCTAACACATTCAAGTCACAGGCTTCCAGATATAATATGATTCCATCATCCTTATATCTTTCGTTGAATTCTCTTAACTTATCAAACTTAGTGCCACAGATATTAACCAGAATATCCAGACATCCGCCAATGATCCTGCCCTTCATGTTTACTTCTTCGCCACTTAATGACTTATAAACAACAGGTTCAGTAAGATAATAACCTGATAATGGATCTTCACTCTTTTTGGCATTATCCGGGGCCTCATATTTTGCATAACTCTTCTGGGTCAATCTCTTGCCCTGAATCATTTCATAGGCTTCCTTAATGCTTCTGTGCCATTTTCTTACCCCAAAACTGCCGAAACAAGGGCCATAGAAACTTGCTACATCACATAGCGTTGTTAATGTAAAAGCAAAGGTAGTATTGTCAGATACACCCATGAACCATTTTGGTTTGCCCCTGGCTATCTTTTCAAAATTAAGATATGGAAGTATTTCCAGCATCAGTTCGCCACCGGCAACACTCTCTACGAAGTCTACCTTTTCATTCAGGTACATTTTCTGAAGTTCCTTAGCTCTGATTTTAGCTGTTGTACTTCTGGCATGTCTGATGCCTCTTATATGCTTTGCCTCGACAAAAGAAAATCCCGAATCTTCAAAAGTCCTGCGGGCATTTTCATACTTGTCTTCATAGGGAAAACCACTTACCCCAAATGATGGAGCAACAAGTCCGATAGTACCTTTTTCCTTTAAAAATTCAGGATATCTCATTTTATAACTCCTTAAGTGCGTCGTTAATTCTTCTTAATGATGTATCTTCACCTAAGATCTGCATGATGGTCCACAAGTCAGGTGTGTTCTTCTGACCGGTAACCGCAATACGGATGATCTCCGCAATGTCGCTAACACTGCCCTTGAACTGTTCAGGGTTAGCTCTGTAAGCCTTCATGTCACCGGTAAAGCCATACTTTTCACCGATTGTCTTAACCTTTTCAAACCAGGTGTTATTATCATCGGTATACTTATATGAACTGAAGAAATCAGCTAATACGTTCTTAACAAGTTCGTTATCGAAACGGTATTCATCCTTCTGAGTTCTGAACTCATCATAGTATAAGGCAATTGATTCAAGGATCTGAGAAGCGTTGATATAGTCTTTTCTTCTCTTCTTCAGATTCAGGCCCATGCCCAGTGTCAGGATCTTATCCAGCTTTTCCTCGTTGCCGAAGTATACATCATAATCATCATTATGATATGTCTTAACGAATTCTCTCAGATAATCCTTCATTTCCTCTAATGAGAACTTTGAAAGATATGTCTTACAGATGTTGTTCAGTTTTTCCAGATCAAACAGTGTACCTGACTGCCCCATCTTATCCAGTGAGAACTTGAATGTTTCAATGTCTGCGTCAGGATTCTTCAGGTACCATTCCTCAAAGTTCCAGTTCAGAATGGTTAACAGATAGATCTTGATGGCATATGGATGGTAGCCTAACTGACGGTAGTAATCCAGTGACAGTTCAGGGTCCTTACGCTTTGACAGCTTTCTCTTGGTTCCTGTTTCATCGATTTTCATTAATACAGTCGTATGAGCATACTTAGGCAGCTTGAAACCCAGCATGTCAAACAGTTCCAGGTGAATGTTCCAGGTTCCCAGCCATTCTTCACCTCTTAATACAATGGTTGTATGCATCAGGTGATCATCAATGGCATGAGCGAAGTGATATGTTGGAATGCCGTCGTTCTTGATCAATACGGCATCCATGTTATTCTCCGTAACAACAACGTCACCCTTGATCTCGTCATGAACGGTATGCTTGATTTCAGGATTACCCATGGCTCTCATTCTGATTACGAATGGATCACCCTTCTTAACTCTTTCTTCAACCTGTTCATATGTGGCATTGCGCCATACAGCCCATTCGCCATAATAGCCTGTACCGACATTCATTTCAGTCTGCTTTTCTCTGATGGCATTCAGTTCTTCCTCAGTCCAGAAACATGGGTATGCCTTACCCTCGGAAATAA
>JAFRLB010000092.1 GCA_017431405.1 Erysipelotrichaceae bacterium
AGATGCCATGGCTTTCTACAGTAAGTATGAAATGCGTTCCTTCATTCATGAAGTAACCAAAAAATCTGTACCTGTTAAAAAGGAAATAAGTGAAACAGTAATTTCTAAATGTACAGATGACATGTTTGGTAATTCTGTAAACATGTTTACCAATGATGATGGCATTGCCATTGCCAGTGGCGATAATTATTATTACATTACCTTTGAAAATGCCTTTAACGATCCTGGCTTTAGGAAGCTTTTGGAAAGCGACAGAAAAAAGATCCTTTATGATGTAAAGAAATGGTATCACTTGCTGGATAAGCATGGTCTGACAGTTAGAAATAACATAATTGACCTTAAGATCGCAGCATTTTTAGCTGACAGTAAGATCAAGACTCTTGATGATTTATTAATCAAATACCATGCAACCGTCAGCAATGATTCAAAGGCTGAAGGCCAGATGGATCTTTTCAGTGAACCTAAGTTTGATTCACATTATCCTTGTCTGGTAGCTGATAAGTTTACTGCCATAGCTGATCAGGTCATGAAGACACTGGAAGAATACAACATGCATGACCTTTATTGGAAACTTGAACTGCCACTAGCTGAGGTACTCTTTGAAATGGAAAGAAAGGGTGTTACCGTCAAGTCAGAAGTACTTGATAAGATAGCTGAAGAAACAACTGCCAAACTTGATGTTCTGGAAAAGAAGATCTATGAGCTGGCAGGTAAGAAATTCAATATCAATTCACCTAAGCAGCTCGCTGAAGTCATATATGATGATCTTGCCTTAATGAGATCAACAAAGCGTTCTACGGATGCTTCAGTATTGAAGAAACTTGAAGACAAGCATCCGATCATTCATGAAATACTTGAATACCGTAAGTATGCCAAACTTAACAGCACCTATGCGATAGGTTTGAAGAAATACATTGAGGAAGATGGCAAGATTCATTCTGAATTCAACCAGTGCATTGCTGAAACAGGCAGACTGTCTTCTTCAAATCCTAACTTACAGAACATTTCCGTCAGAAATGAAGAAGCAATGATGATCAGAGCTGCCTTCATACCGGAAGATGGCTGTGTATTTGTCGGGGCTGACTATTCACAGGTTGAGTTAAGAATGCTGGCAGACATGGCCAATGAGGAAGCCTTAATAGAAGCATTTAAGAATAGCATGGACATACATACCAAGACTGCCATGGACGTATTCAATGTTTCTGAAGAAGATGTAACACCGTTAATGAGACGTCAGGCCAAGGCCATTAACTTTGGTATTGACTATGGAATGACAGACTTTGGTTTGGCAGAAAGACTTGAAATCCCTGTATGGCAGGCCAGAGACTTCATCAATCAGTACTTCATGAGATATCCAAGAGTAAAGGAATTCATGAATAAGACCATAGAAGACTGTCAGGAAAAGGGTTATGTTACCACAATACTTAACCGCCGCAGAGAGATTCCTGAAATCAACAGTTCAAACCGTTCTCTGAAGGAATTTGGCAAGCGTGCAGCCATGAATGCACCTGTTCAGGGCAGTGCTGCTGACCTGATCAAAATCGCCATGCTGAACGTCAGAAACCGTCTGAAGAAGGAGAACCTGAAGTCTGAAATAATCCTGCAGATCCATGACGAACTGATACTTAATGTACCTGTAGAGGAAAAGGACAGATTAATGGTTCTGGTTGAAGAGGAAATGGAAAATGCACTGACATTAAAGGTTCCTCTGTTAGCGCAGACTGAATGTGGCAACACATGGCTGGAGGTAAAGTAAATGCCTGAATTACCGGAAGTAGAAACTGTTGTCAGGACATTGGAAAAAAGAATAGACAACAGAATTATAAATAAAGTAGAAGTCAGATGGCCAAAGATCATCGATAACGTTTCAAAGCAGGTCTTTGAAGAAAGCCTGGTCAATCAGCAGTTCCTTTCCTTTGACAGAAGGGGCAAGTTTCTGATCTTTGGGCTTACTGATTATGTTCTGGTAGCTCATCTGAGAATGGAAGGCAAGTTCTATGTATATCCAGAACACGCAGAAACTGATAAGCACAGTCATGTAATCTTCTATCTGGATAAGGGTGAACTTCATTTCAATGATGTCAGGAAGTTCGGCAGAATGTACCTCTATAAGAAAGGGGAACACTTTACTGCTCTTGATAAGTTAGGTTATGAACCATGGGATGAAAGACTTACTGCCGAGTATCTGAAGAATTACTGTAAGGGTAAGTCACTGGCAATCAAAAGCCAGTTACTTGATCAGAGCATGTTTGCCGGAATCGGCAACATATATGCCAATGAAATATGTTTTGATGTCAGAATAAATCCTGAACATCCAGCTTGTTATATCCCTTTAAACAAATGGGATGAGATTATTGCTTCAACCAGAAAGATACTGGAAGAAGCCATAAAGGCAGGCGGTACAACCATCAGATCATATACTTCTTCTCTTGGAGTAACAGGCTTATTCCAGCAGGAATTGTATGTTCAATCCAGAGAAAAGGAAGAATGTTTGGTATGTCATGATATCATCAGAAAGAAGTTTGTTAACGGCAGAGGTACATACTATTGCCCGTCATGTCAGAAAGAAAAAGCCCTGTTTGTGGCAGTTACCGGAAACATTGGCTCTGGCAAGTCGACTGCTTCTCAGATGATGAAAGAGCTTGGTTATCCTGTCATCAGCTGTGATGAGGTCAATGCTGAGTTATTAAAGAAGAATTCTACCAAGGAAAGTCTTGCCGAAATCTTTAAATGTGATATAACGAAGATAAATAAGGCTTTCATTCGTAAGATAATCTATTCTGATGAGAATATCAAGCGTGAAGTAGAAGAATGTCTGCATGCGCTCATTTGGAATGAAGTTGTTAAATTCTATAAGAATCATGAAAGTGAAAGTGCCGTCATAGTTGAAGTACCATTATTGTTTGAAACGGACTGGTACAGACGCTTTGACTGTAATATACTTGTTACTGCTGAAAAGGAAGCGGTATTTAAGAGGCTTGCCGATTCAAGAGGAATGTGCAGGCAGGAAGCTGAGATTATCATGGCAAATCAGATGTCTGACGATAAGAAGATACAGCTTTCAGATGTTGTAATCAAAAACAATTCAACTGTGTCAAAATTATCTCAGAGCGTTGAAAAAGCGATAAACGATATAGTAAAATTTAATTCAAAGGAACAATTATAAAAAATGGAAATAAAAGGCTCTAACCGATATAGGGTTACTCAGTTTTTAAGTCTAAACAACGAGAACATGTTGGCACTCGCTGTTTTGTATTTGCCTTTTATCGGTAATAACGGTTTAAGCCTTTATCATTTACTGTCAGCAGAAGCCAATCGCCGTAATTACGAAATGACGATTGACAGACTTTGTACGTTAATGGATGTCACCATTAATGATCTGGCAGCATCTTTAAAACTGTTGGAACAGTTCAAATTAGTCAAGACCTTCTATAACCGTAAGGATGACAGTCTAAGATTTGAACTTCAGCAGCCTTTAAGTGTCAGCAAGTTCCTTCAGCATGACGTTTTTTCCCGGCTGTATATGAAGAAGGTGGGCAAGAAACAGTTTGACATTACCTGCCAATTACATCTGAACGAGAAGTTTGATGATGAAAATGACATGGAAATAACAAGCCAGTTTGATCTGACCTTGTTTAATTCAAAGTGGAATCTCAATGATGAACTGAATTTCAATAAGATAAACCGGGAAGCCTATCAGGACATTAAACCTGACTTTGACATCAATGCCTTTTTAAGAGGATTCAGTACGGTCTTAATGCCTTCAGAATTCAGAACAAAGGAATATCTTGATCTGATTGCACAGATGGCTACCGTTTACAGCATTGACATACCAACCATGCGTGTATATGTAACTGACTGCATTAACATTGATAACGGTACCTTTGACATTGATGCCTTAAGAAGCAAATGCATTAACAGTAAGAAAGTCAGCATTGTCAAAGGTGAAAACAGCTACGATGTACCGCCGGTCCAGTTCCTGTATAACTTGCAGAATGGCTTGGCCGTTAGCAGTTCTGATAAAAAGCTGCTTGAATACATGCAGGTAGAACTGAAACTAAACAGGGAAGTAATTAACTTCCTGGTTGAATATGTCTTCAATTCCAATAATAAGATCCTAAGCAAGAACTACATGGAAAAGATTGCGACCAGCTGGGCGTTAAAGGGCATTGATACGTTAGAAAAGGCCCAAAACGCTGTGAATATTCAACCTGCTAAGAGATACTCTAAGGTGCCTGATTTCAAGAATAACAACTATGAAAATACGGAAAGCAGTCAGAGTTATGATGATATAATGAATAAACTGTTCAATAAGGAGGGTAACTGATGAATAACATTAAACTGAATTTACCAGATGATGTAGTCATAGATGAAAATACTCTCGTTGAAAGATTACTGGCCAATCAGAAGGTAACTGATCTTTTAAGTAAGTATCACGCAAGTGAAACAGTTGTAAGAAACTATCCATGGGTATTCAATGAATGGCTGAAGTCAATGAACAATAACGAAGACAGTTACGGTTCATTTACAGATGACAATTCTGCTTATTATAAAGACATAGTCATTGAAGACGATTATCCTCGCATTGTCATCAGAAAAAGCAAGATGCAGAAACAGAATGACGTAACCTTAAGTCATAAAAAAAACTATTTGATGTGTGATTTGTCAGATGCTGCATTACTGTATGACATTGATAAGATCGATCTTAGCAGGGAATCTGAAAGTTATAGGACCATACACAAAGTTGTAAAAGCCTGGCTTGCAGGATTACCTGAAAAAGGTATATATTTTTATGGCGGTCTTGGTGTAGGTAAATCCTACCTGGCTGCCTGCATGACGAACTATCTGGCCAAAAAGGGACATAAGGTCGCATTTGTAAATGTACCGAAATTCTTCTCCAAGGCCCGTAACAGTGTAGGTGTCAAGGACGAATACAACCGTAAGGAAGACTTCGTTAACGACTCCTTAAATAAGTTGAAAAGGGCTCAGTTTGTCGTTTTAGATGACATTGGAGCAGAGAATGTAACTAATTGGGTAAGGGACGACATCTTGTTGCCTTTACTCGATTACCGGATGGAAAACGGTAAATCAACCATATTTACCAGTAACAGTGACTTCAAGGATCTAAGGGAAAGACTCATGTACAATCAATATGGAAACCGTGATGAAACAAAGGCGGACCGGATTATGGAGCGAATAAGAACCTTAGCTACAGAAGTCAGGGTCGATGGAACAAGCAGACGTAAATAGGAGGCTTATATGAAAAGAACTATCGGTATATTAACAAGTGGGGGCGATGCACCAGGCATGAACGCTGCTATCAGAGCAGTAACCCGTTCAGCCCTGGCAAGAGATTTTGATGTATATGGCATTTACGATGGATATCTTGGCCTTGTTGAAGGTAATTATACAAAGTTCAATAAAGGCAGTGTATCTGACATCCTTTTTAAGGGCGGTACGATCTTAGGTACAGCCAGAATGCCTGAATTCGTTGAAGATGAAATCATGGATAAAGCCATCAAGCAGATGGAAAAAGTCGGCATGGATTCCTTGGTAGTAATCGGTGGCGATGGCACATACAGAGGTGCTGGCGACTTATGCCGTAAGGGAATCAGCTGTATTGGCATACCTGGTACAATTGACAATGACTGTCCTGGTACCGACTATACGATTGGCTTCCATACAGCTTTGAATACAATCGTGGAAGCAGTAGACAAATTAAGAGATACAAGTGCTTCTCATCATCGCTGTTCTGTTGTTCAGGTAATGGGTAATCATTGCGGTGACTTGGCCCTGTATTCAGCAATCTGTTGTGGTGCTGAAATAGTTGTTACTCCTGAAGTAGGCTTCAGTGAATCAGAAATAATCAGGCGCCTGCAGCATTTTGATGCCATTAAGAAACATCGTCATGCCTTAGTCATTGTCAGTGAGAAACTAATGGATGTAGAAGCATTAGCGGAAAAGATTTCAGAAACAACAAGTTTTTCAGGCAGAGCTACTGTATTAGGTCATATCCAGAGAGGCGGTTCACCAGTGCCTTATGACAGACTTCTGGCATCACGTATCGGTGATTATGCCGTAGATTTACTGGCAAATGGTGCGACAAACCGTTGTGTTGGCATTAAGAATGACCAGATGATCTCAACTCCAATTGCTGAGGCATTAGTCCAGCCTAAGGAATTTGAACAGAATCTATACGATATGTTTGAAAGGTTAGCATAGTAGGTGAATTAAATGCGTAGAACAAAAATAGTATGTACAATCGGACCATCAAGTGAAAGCGAAGAAATGCTGGAAAAGTTATACAATGCCGGCATGAACATGGCTCGTTTGAATTTCTCTCATGGTACTCATGAAGAACATCTGAAGAAAATCAAGAGGATCCACAAGCTGAATAAGAAAAACGGCTGGCACATTGGTATCATGCTTGATACAAAGGGTCCTGAGATCCGTGTTGGCAAGATGGAAAATGATTGCGTTCAGTTTGAAAAGGGTGACATCGTAAAAGTTGTTAATAAGGATGTTGTCGGTAATAAGGAACGCTTCCAGATCATGTGTCCTGAATTATTCAAGGATGTTAAGCCTGGTAAGAAACTGCTTATAAACGATGGAAAACTTACTCTTGATATCAAGAAGGTTGAAGATGATGAGATCACCTGTGAAGTATATAACCCAGGTCCTATCCAGACCAGAAAGGGTGTAAACGTTCCAGGTGTCAGATTAAGCATGCCATTCATCTCCAAGAAAGATGAAGAAGACATCAGATTCGGTGCCAGAAATGGTGTAGACTTCATCGCTGCAAGTTTCGTCAGAAGAGCAAGCGATGTAAAGGAAATCAGACAGATTCTGCATGAAGAAGGTCATGATGAAATTGAAATTATTGCCAAGATCGAAAACCAGGAAGGTTACGATAATTTAAACGCAATCTTAAGCGTAGCTGACGGTGTCATGGTTGCCAGAGGTGACCTTGGTGTAGAAGTATCATTATACCTGGTACCTTTATATCAGAAGCACATTATAAAGACAGCTAACAAGATGGGTAAGCCGGTCATTACTGCTACTCACATGCTCGAAAGCATGGTTGGCAATCCTCGTCCAACCCGTGCTGAGGCAAGTGACGTTGCCAATGCCGTATTCGACGGTACCGACTGCATCATGTTATCGGCTGAAAGTGCCAGCGGTAATTATCCGGTAGAAGCAGTAACTACAATGGCTTCAATTGCTGAAAGTGTCGAAAGACAGTATGACTATGCTTCATACTTATCTAACGCGATTACAACTTCTAACCGTTCAATGAGTGATGCCATCGGTATTTCCGTAGCTGAATCATGCTTATCAATGCAGAATATCAGTGCCATCATGGCATTTACCGAGACAGGTGGTACACCAAAGAGACTTTCAAAATATAAGCCATATGCACCGATCATTGCGGCTACCAACTCAGAGTCTACCTGCCGCAGAATGTCATTGTACGCTGACGTATATCCTGTATATGCACCAAATATCATTGATGCAGACTTATATGATGAAACAGCACAGGATGTTGCCAAGCAGATGAAACTGCCTGTAGGTTCAACATTCATTATCTGTGCCGGTTACCATGCCGGTCACGGTAATACAAATACAATGAGATTCAGTGAGGTCATTAAGAAATGAACGAACTGATCTTGAGAAAATATGCCAAACTGGCCGTATGCTCAGGAGTTAATGTACAGAAGGGGCAGTTACTGATCATAAATGCTTCCGTATTCGACCACAAATTTGCTGAATACTGTGTTGAAGAAGCCTATAAGGCTGGTGCAGGTGAAGTAATAGTCAAGTGGAGTGATGAAAACATTTCTCACATGAACTATGAATATGAATCTGTTGAAACACTGTCAAATGTTCCTGAATGGGCTGTTGAAAGAGTCAAGGATGAACACGTTAGAAAAGCCTGTTATCTGAGTATTGATTCTTCTACTCCTGGCCTCATGAGTGACATAGATCCACAGAAAATGAAGACCAGCAGAATGGCCTACATGAAGAAGATGGAACCATTCATGTCATATACCATGAACAATGAAGGCCAATGGTGTATCGTTGCCTTGCCAAATCCAAAGTGGGCTAAGAAGGTATTCCCTGATAAGTCAGAAGAAGAAGCCGTCAAGGCATTATGGGATGCAATTCTTTACAGTGTCAGAGTCAGAGAAGACAATGATCCGGTAGAAGAATGGCAGAAGCATGATGATGAATTACTAAATCATTGCAACATTCTGAATGACTATCAGTTTGACTACCTGCATTTCAAGAATAACAGGGGCACTGACTTAAAGGTCAACCTTGTTAAGAACCACATCTGGGTAGGCGGCGGCTGTACAACTCCTGATGGCGTATTCTTTAATCCAAACATGCCAACGGAAGAATGCTTCTGCATGCCTGATAAGGATAATGTCAACGGTATTGTATATGCCTCAAAGCCATTAAGCTACAGCGGCAGAGTAGTCGAAGATTTCTGGTTCAGATTTGAAAACGGCAAGGTTGTTGATCACGGTGCCGCTAAGAACGTAGAAGCATTGGATGAACTGCTCAATACTGATGAAGGATCAAGACATCTTGGTGAAGTTGCTCTGATATCATATGATTCACCAATTTCAAATTTAGACATTCTGTTCTTTAATACCTTGTTTGATGAAAATGCCTCATGTCATTTAGCCTTAGGCAGATGTTACCCGGAAAATGTTGTGGGTGGCATTGAAATGAATGAAGATGAATTAAAGGCAGCCGGCGGTAACACTTCAATGAACCATGTTGACTTCATGTTTGGTACTGAAGACATGACAGTAACTGGTGTTACATTCGACGGTAAGGAAATCAAGGTATTTGAAAACGGTAATTTCGTAATATAAGAAGTCGCAAGACTTCTTTTTTTGTACATTGGATAGAGTAAATAATATAAAATTTGTTTTATTTTGGGATATTAATTATAATTAACACAGAGTTATTGAATTTAACCCATTCAGGGAGGCAATCATATGAGTTACGGTATATTCTTCGGTCATTTTTATCCACCTCACAGAGGTCACTTACAGGCCATTTTCTCAGCTGCCAGCCAGTGTGAACATTTGTTTGTCGTTGTAAGTAATGATGATAACAGAAACAAGGCTGATTCTGTGAGTTCAAACATTCCGATCATGAGTCAGGACCTGCGTTTAAGATGGCTGTGTCAGGAATTATCTGACTTTGACTTTATTACTGTTTTATCAATAGATGAAACCAACATCCCGGCATATCCTGATGGCTTTAAGCAGTGGATCGATTTACTGTTAAACGCTGTTAAGGCAACTCGTAAATATAAAGCTGATCCAAAGGATTTCACATTCTTCTGTGGTGAATCAGTTTATACCAATGCCTTAAGAGAATACGGTGAAGTAATCATTTATGACATTGAACACAGCTGGTATCCAATCAGGTCTTCCGTTATCAGAACTGACCCATTCCGTTACTGGGATTACATCCTTGGTGCAGCCCGTAGTTTCTTCGCCATTAAGGTATTGATTACCGGTACCGAATCTACCGGTAAGACTTCTTTAACAAAGATGCTGGCAAAACTTTACCATACCTCATGGTCATATGAAGTAGGTCGTTACTATTGCGATGAATACATGGGCAGTAATGAAGACATCTATAATGATGTTGACTTCATGCGTCTGGCTCACCAGCAATATGAAAAGGATCTGGCGGCTTTGAGAAACTCTAACCGTGTATGTTTCTTTGATACAGATGCTGTTGTTACTCAGTATTACAGTGAACTATATCTTGGCCATAAACTGGATTACATTGAAAACTTTGCCAAGCCTGACAGATATGACATCGTCTTAATGTTAAGACCTGATATTCCTTGGGTAGATGACGGCAAGCGATTAAATGGTGATGAGGAAAGAAGATGGAAGCTTCATGAACATCTGAAGCAGATGTACATTGAAAGAGGCTTTACCGTTCATGAGATCGGTGGAGGTTACCTGGAAAGAATGAAGCAGGCCGTTGAAATCGTCAATGAACACCTGGGTGATTTCAGACCGGAAAAGGATTTTAACAGAATTGATTAATTGATTTGACAAGACAGTTGTTTTGTCATTAAAATAAATAGGAAATACTGAGATTAAGACATGAGTCATTCATGAATGATCAGAGAGGATCCCGGTTGGTGAAAGGGATCTGAAGGCAGAATGACTTACCACTTAGGAGTAGAATTCTAGGAAAGAATTCCGTTAACTGCGTTATAAGTTTCGAGAGCATATTCCTCAAGGAATATGAAATAAGGTGGTACCGCGTTTATAACGTCCTTATACAGGACGTTTTTTATTTTAATGGAGGATTATTATGAGCGAACTAAAAATGAATGACCTCAACATTAAGGAAGATGAGAGGTTACATGTTCTGAATCACTCCTGTGCACATTTACTGGCACAGGCTGTAAAGCATTTGTATCCACAGGCTAAGTTCTGGGTAGGACCAGTCATTACAGATGGTTTCTATTACGACATTGACTTAGGCGATACAGTAATTACCGAAGCTGACTTACCGGCAATCGAAAAGGAAATGAAGAAATGTTCCAAGGATAACAAGCGCATTGTCCGTGAAGAGATCTCAAAGCAGCAGGCTTTGGAAATGTTCGGTGATGACCCATATAAGGTCGACCTGATCAATAACATGGATGAAAACGAAGTTGTCATTTCCTGCTACAGACAGGGTGACTTCGTTGACTTATGCCGTGGACCTCATGTAGAGAATACCAAGCAGTTGAAGTTCTTCAAGCTGTTAAAGGTATCAGGTGCATACTGGAAGGGCGATTCCAAGAATAAGATGCTGCAGAGAGTATATGGTGTTTGTTTCGAAAACCAGGAAGATCTGGATGCATTCATAAAGTTCCAGGAAGAAGCCAAGGAAAGAGACCACAGAAAGATCGGCCGTGACATGGAAATCTTCATGACAAGCGACTTGGTAGGAAAGGGCTTGCCATTATGGTTACCAAACGGTTATACAGTATGGCGCATTCTGAACAATTACATTACTGAAAAGGAAATCGCTCATGGTTATTTACATGTTCACACACCTGACTTAGGTTCTGTTGAACTATATAAGACTTCAGGACATTGGGATCATTATAAGGATGACATGTTCTCACCAATGTACAACATTTCTGAAGAAGAAGAAAATACAATGACAGTAAGACAGATCAAGAACCGCATCGATAGAGAAAGAAGCGATGACGTATATGTCTTAAGACCAATGAACTGTCCTCATCACATGGTTATTTTCGGCAGTAAATCACATTCATACCGTGAATTACCATTAAGAATCGCTGAAATTGCCAATGACTTCCGTTTTGAAGCTCAGGGCGCTGTTAAGGGCATTGAAAGAGCAAGATCATTCACTCAGAATGACTCTCACATCTTCTGTACACCTGAACAGATCGAAAGTGAATTCAAGGGTGTACTTGACCTGATCATGGAAGTATACAAGGACTTCGGCATTACTGATTACAAGTGCAGACTGTCATTAAGAGATCCTGAAGATACTGAAAAGTATTTCCCTGATGACGACATGTGGAATAACGCAGAAGCCTCATTAAGAAGCGTTCTTAACGATCTGAATCTTGACTACTTTGAAGCAGTAGGTGAAGCAGCATTCTACGGTCCAAAGCTTGACGTTTTAGTTAAGCCAGCCGTAGGTAATGAAGTTGCCTTATCAACAATTCAGCTTGACTTCTTATTACCAAGAAGATTCGAACTGACATATGTAAATGAAAACGGTGAAAAGGTTACTCCAGTAGTAATCCACAGAGCAATCTTAGGTTCATTAGACAGATTCGTTGCCTTCTTGTTGGAAGAAACAAAGGGTGACTTACCATTATGGCTTGCACCACAGCAGTTTACAGTAATCCCAGTTAACCCTAACCTCCACAATGAATATGCCAAGGAACTGGTAAACAAGATGCTGGCAAAGGGCTACAGAGTCAAACTGGATGACCGTAATGAAAAGCTGGGCTACAGAATCAGAGAAGCTCAGGTTAAGAAAGTTACTATGCAGATCGTAGTTGGCGACCATGAAGTTGAAGATAAGAGCGTAACGATCAGACGTCATGGCCAGAAGGAATCACTGACATTATCAATGGAAGAATTCTTTGAAGCAGCCGACAGAGAGATCAACAATAAGGAATTAGCTAAATAAAGGAGAAACATATGGAGAACGCCTGGAAGAAATATAACGAAAAACAGAAAAAAGAGGTCTTCAGTTTTACAGAAGGCTACAGAAAGTTCATTTCAGAATGCAAGACTGAAAGAGAATGTGTAATCAAAGGCATTGAAATCGCAGAAAAGCATGGCTTTAAGAACATAGATTCTTATCTGGCAGAAAAGAAGCCGTTAAAGGCTGGAGATAAGGTATATCTCAATAACAAGGGTAAGGACCTGGCACTGTTCATCATTGGTAAGCAGCCAATGGAAAACGGCATGAACATTCTCGGTGCTCACATTGACTCACCAAGAATTGACTGGAAGCAGCATCCATTCTATGAAGATCATGACATCGCCTTAGCTGATACTCATTACTATGGCGGTATCAAGACCTATCAGTGGGTTACAATTCCACTTGCATTACATGGTGTCATCTGTAAGAAAGACGGCTCAATGGTTAATGTTGTAATCGGTGAAGATGAGCAGGGACCAGTTGTCGGTATCAGTGACTTATTGATCCACTTATCAAGAGATCAGATGCAGAAGACAGCCGGCAAGGCTATTGAAGGTGAAGATCTTAACGTTACCATCGGTTCAATCCCGTTAAAGGGTGAAGAGAAGGACGCTGTTAAGGCAAATATCTTAAAGTTATTAAAGAAGAAATATGATGTTGAAGAAGATGACTTCATTTCAGCTGAAATCGAAGTAGTACCTGCCGGACAAGCTAAGAACTATGGTCTTGATTCATCAATGATCATGGGCTATGGCCAGGATGACAGAGTATGTGCCTATACTTCATTAATGGCATTATGTGAAATCGACAATCCGGAAAAGACAGTATCATGCATGCTGGTTGATAAGGAAGAAGTTGGTTCAATCGGTGCTACAGGCATGCAGTCATACTTCTATGAAAACATCGTTGCTGAAATTCTGGAATTAACAGAAGGTTATGATTATTTGAAGTTCAGAAGATGCTTAGCCAACAGTAAGATGTTATCAAGTGACGTAAGTGCAGCTTATGACCCTAACTATCCATCAGTTAATGAAATGAAGAATACCTGCTTCTTTGGCGGCGGTATCGTCATTAACAAGTATGTCGGTTCAGGCGGAAAGAGCGGCAGTAACGATGCTAACCCTGAATTCATCGCTGAAATCAGAAATTCCTGGGATAAGAACAACATCTCATGGCAGACTGCTGAAATCGGCAAGGTTAACCAGGGTGGCGGCGGAACAATCGCTTACATCATGGCTAAGTACAACATGCAGGTCATCGACTCAGGTGTTGGCGTACAGAACATGCACGCTCCTTGGGAAGTAACCAGCAAGGTAGATGTCTACGAAGCCAAGAACGCTTATGTAGCATTCTGCAAGGACATGAAATAGTATAAAACAAGCATAATTAAAGATACCTTGGAGTTACTTCAAGGTATCTTTTATATTGATTAATCTATGTTATCAGGGAAAACTCCGATTGCGATCTCCAGATTTCCGTTTCTGACTCTTAAGTCATTGATGAAATCCTGAGTGCTTTCTGAAGGGTTAAGTACGATGTCGTAACTTAATCTGTATAAGCTTCCCATGTTAGTTGTCTTAACGCCTACAAGTTCATAACTGTATGTGTACTTTTTGAAGAGATCTTCAAATTCTGTAGAATAGTTGCATGTCTCTGGAACTGTGATCTTAAGTTCCTTATGAGAAATGTTGAATGCTCCATTAGATAATTTCTTGTATAGGATCATTAATAATGAAACGATAAGAACGAATACTGTTGCGATTCCCAGATAACCAACTGAGGTAGCTAAGCCAATTGTAAATGCGGCGAATAATACGACCATTTCTTCAGGCTTGCACTGCATGCTTCTGAATCTTAATAAGCCAAAGGCACCCATGATTGCGACGCCTGTTCCCAAGTTGCCATTTACCAGCATTAATACTGTCTGTACAATGGTAGGTAAGGCGACTAATGTCATTAAGAAGTTTGATGTTGTCTTATTTAGCTTGCCATGTACCAAGGCCAGTACGCTTCCTAAGATCAATGAGCCTAATGTGCATAATAAGTAACTTGTGAGATTGAATTCGGTATATATTGATGTGAATAACTGTTCAAACATTTTGAAACTCCTTTCCTTAAATATTCTTCATATATCTGACCATACTTTGAAAAATTACCTGGATAGATCTGTAATTCATCAAGTGTATATGTTAACCATAATGGCATTGCGCTGATCGTCTTGATCTCCATGATGATCGTATCGTCATCTGTAAGCTTTCTTTCCGGATCAGTATTGGTGAGTAACAGATTCTTTAATGAGAATCTGATGTTGGAATCAAAGGTGATTCTCAGATCGTTGTCGTTTTTGCCAGCCCATGAATCTCTGGAATAGGCAATCAGAACCTTTGGGTTTAACTGCTTTCCAGTGTTCTTCAGATAATCGATTTCCTTCATTATCTGAGTTTCACAAGGCATCTTGTCGAAGAGGATGTAATTGGTTGATTCTCTGTATGTCATGTCCTGTCTTCTCTTGTAGGTGACACCATTGTATTTCTTCTTGATTTCCATGAATACTGAGGTGTTATCATCCTTTATTCCATAGCTGCGTAATCTTAGTTTTTCCTTGTAGGCAGGCTTTTCCAAAGATGTACGTATGAGTTTATAATCGTCTGTATCGAAGTAGATACTTGTTATTTCGCTGTGTGGGAACATGTCTGGAATAAGTCTGTCTTGTATTCTTTTCATGATTTCAACATACTGAGCTTTGGTTAAGACGTATTTTGATTCAACTCTTTCGAATATTTCCTGATAATCCATCGTCCGTTCCTCCTTTAACTGGCTATATGATACAAAGCGAATCTATAGTTTAAATGTTTTAAATGTGAATGTTCTGAAAATAATTGTGAAGGTTTTGTGAATTGATAATCTATTGCAAAGAAAAGGGGATATTGTTAAAATTTTCTTATATAAATGGAGGAAAAATATAATATGAAAGCTTGGGAGAGGTCTAAGAAACTGCTCTATGAAGGCGTCCCTGTTCATCTGGAAGATGATAATGAAACCATCTGGGAAGAACAGGCTGACGGTCCTGAAAAACTTTTTGATATGCTGAATAAGATTCACTGGCATTCCAATGTTCCTGGCTCACAGGCTGAAGAATCAATCTGTACAGCTGCCATTCAGGCAACAGAGAATAAGGGCATGATCGTTGACAATACTGATGAGTTATTGGAAAGAGGCTTCAAAGCCTATGACAATAATCAGATGGCTGAACTTCAGAAGGCAACTACGGCCGTATTTGAAGCCTGCATGAATGCCCGTAAGGATGAGAATTCACCATACTGGAATCAGAAATTCTATGACAGCTTTGAAGAATATGAAAAGGCTGTTAAGTTCCCTCAAAAGGTTGAAGTTGACATGGGTGATGAACTTGTCAGAAAAGAGCATGCCGGCTGGCTCTGTCAGATAATCGGCGGGGCATTTGGTACCTGCATTGAAGGTTATGTTACTGACAACATTTATAAGAAATACGGTATCGTAGACAGATACATCAGAAAGCCAAATACATATAACGATGACATTACTTATGAATTGGCTTTGTTACTGGCTTATGATGAATTTGGCAAGGATACTACCAGCAAGGACATTGCTCATGAATGGCTGGCCAGGGTACCTACGGGCTGGTCTGCAGAAGACTGTGCCTTGACTAATTTAAGAGCCGGTATCTTGCCACCGGAAAGCGGACGATTCAATAACCCATTCAATGAATGGATCGGTGCTCAGATGAGAGGGGCAATATGCGGTCAGTTATATCCAGGTAATCCATACATGGCAGCCAAGTGTGCCTGGCAGGATGCTGAAATTTCACACGCCAGAAACGGTATCTTAGGTGAAGTTTTCAATGCCGTAATGACTTCGATGGCATTCTATGAAACTGACATCAGAAAGATCGTTAAGGACGCTGTGGAACTTATGCCGGAGGACAGTGAATATGGTCAGGTCGTAAGATTTGCCCTTGAACAGTGTGAAAACAATGATGATTACCTAAAGGCATGGAGACCATGTGAAAGCAAGTATGATCATTATAACTGGATCCACGCTTATCCAAATGCCTGTGCTGAAATCGTAGCCTTATGGTTTGGCGAAGGTGACTTCACCAAAACATTATCGATCTGCGGCATGTGCGGACAGGATGTTGACTGTAACGCTGCTCAGCTGATTACCGTAGTCGGCATCATAAAGGGCATAGACTTCATTCCTGAATACTGGGTAAAGCCAATAGGTGATAATCTCGATACTTATTGCAGGGAACTTAAAAAATTGAAGATCTCAGAACTGGCTAAATGGACAGCTGAGGTAGCCAGGAAGTTGGTATAGTAACTATTTAAACCATTATTGTAATCGGTTTCAAAATAGTTTATTATAATAATAGAGTTTTTTTATAAACAAATGGAGGGAAAAATGAAAAAACTATTACAGATTTTATTAGTTGCTGCTATGGCAATTACTCTCTTCGGATGTTCTGGTGGTGGCGGTGGAAACACACCTTCAGGCGAAAAGAGTGCTAAGGAACAGGCCCAGGAAGCTGGCAAGATCACTGTTGCTTACGTTGTTAACGGTACATTAGGTGACAAGTCATTCTTCGACTCTGGTAACGAAGGTATCCAGAAGATCAATAAGGACTTTGGCGACAAGGTTTATGGCGAAGTTATCGAGTTAACATACGATACAGCTACATGGAATACAGGTCTTGAACAGGTATTCAGAGATGGTTGGGATATCATCATTACTGGTACATATGATATGAAGGAATACATCATTCCATTAATCCAGGAATTCCCAGACCAGAAGATTTGGTTCTATGATGAAGAATGGAACTTTGACCAGGCAGATGGTTGGCAGTACTGCCCAGCACCAAATCTGTATGCAATGTTATTCGCTCAGAACGAAGGTTCATTTGCAGTTGGCGCTATCGCTGGTTTAGTTACAAAGACAAACAAGGTTGCATTCATGGGTGGTATGGACAATACAGTTCTGGATGACTTCTATGTTGGTTTCGCTAACGGTGCTCAGTATGTTAATCCACAGGCAGACGTTAACCTTTCTTGGATGAACTCATTCAACGATTCATCAGCAGGTAAGGACGTTGCTACAGGTTTATACGAAGCTGGTTATGATGTAGTATTCGCATGCGGCGGCCAGGCTGGCTTAGGCGGATTCGATGCTGTTATCACAAAACCAGAAGGCAACTGGATCATCGGTGTTGATGGTGA
>JAFRLB010000093.1 GCA_017431405.1 Erysipelotrichaceae bacterium
GTTTTTTTATAAAAATGAATGGTCAGTTTAAGGATAAAGCAATTCTGATTAAATATCTGTTTGACATGCGCAAGAAGATTCTTGCCCGTGACGTTTTTGGTTTAAGCAATGAAGAAAAGACATTTTGTACGGTATTGGAAAAGCAGGTCAATGCGCTTTCCAAGGATGCAAAGGAGATCATAAGCAATGAATTCATCTATGATAAACCTCGTGACTGGTGGATATCATATTATTCAAGAAGTACCTACTACAGATTGAAGGGGAGTGCCATGGATGAACTGCTCAATGCCTTGAAATGGTAGGGTATCTTTGTTAAAATTGTTTTAGTAAAAATGTCTTAAAAAAGACATTGGGAGGAGATAATTACACATGTTAAAAGGTATTGCGGCTAGTAGTGGTGTTACAATTGCTCCTGTCTACAAATATGAGACACCGGAACTTGTAATTGAAAGAAAGAACGCTGATGCAGCAGCTGAAGTTGCTAAATTTGAAAAAGCTGTTGAAGACAGTACAAAGGATATTGAAACAATTAAGGAGAAGGCTACAGGTAGGCTTTCTGAAGAAGAATTAGCTATTTTTGACGCTCATTTGATGTTGGTTGGCGACCCAGCCTTCGCTGATGAAGTTAAGAATATGATCACATCTGAAAACATCAACGCAGAATTCGCAGTTGATACTGTTGCCGGCAATTACATTGCCATGTTCGAATCAATGGATGATGAATACATGAGAGAAAGAGCAGCAGACTTAAGAGATGTTACAACCAGAATCAAGTATCACATCTGTGATGTTAAGATCGCTGACTTATCACTGATCAATGAGGAATGCGTTATCGTTGCTCATGACTTAACTCCATCTGACACAGCTCAGCTTGATAAGAAATACGCTAAGGGCTTCATTACAGAAATCGGCGGACGTACTTCTCATTCAGCCATCATGGCAAGAAGTCTGGAAATCCCGGCAATCGTTGGTGTTAAGGGTGTCTTATCAGCAGTTAACGCTGGTGATGTAGTTGTACTTGATGCCTTAAAGGGTGAAGTAATCGTTAATCCAACTGCAGAAGAAGTTGCCAAGTATGAAGCTAAGGAAGCTAAGTATAAGGAAGAAGTACTGGCATTAAAGGCCTTCAAGGACCAGCCAAGTGTATCAGTAGATGGCAGAAAGATCACCTTAGCCGCAAATATCGGTACTCCTGATGATGTAGACGGTGCTTTGGACAATGGCGCTGAAGCAATCGGCTTATACCGTACAGAATTCTTATACATGAATTCTCAGCAGTTACCAACAGAAGAAGAACAGTTCGTTGCTTATAAGAAGGTTCTGGAAGCAATGAAGGGCAAGCAGGTAGTTGTAAGAACACTGGATATCGGCGGCGACAAGAAGTTACCATATCTGCCAATCGATCCTGAAATGAACCCATTCTTAGGCTACAGAGCTATCAGATTATGTCTGGACAGAAAAGACATCTTCAGAACTCAGTTAAGAGCCCTGATCAGAGCAAGCGCATTCGGCTCACTGGCAATCATGTTCCCAATGATCGCTACAATCAATGAATTCAATGAAGCTAAGGCAATGTTCGAAGAAGAAAAGGCTAAACTGGTTGCTGAAGGCGTAGAAGTAGGCGACAACATCCAGGTTGGTATGATGGTTGAAATTCCAGCTGCAGCAGTACTGGCTGACCAGTTTGCCAAGGTTGCTGATTTCTTCTCAATCGGTACAAACGACCTGATTCAGTACTCAATGGCCGCTGACAGAATGAGCGAAAAGGTTTCTTACCTGTATCAGCCATTCAACCCATCAATCCTGAGACTTGTCAAGATGACAATCGACGGTGCTCATAAGGAAGGCAAGTGGGTTGGCATGTGTGGCGAAATGGCAGGCGAACCTGATGCCATCAGCGTATTAATGGGCTTAGGACTTGATGAATTCTCAATGAGTGCAACAAGTATCTTAAGAGCTAGAAGCATCGCCAATAAGTTGTCTTATGCAGAAATGCAGAAGCTGTCTGAAAAGGCTGTTGCCTGCAACACAGCTGAAGAAGTTCTTGAACTGATTCATAATACTGTTAAATAACAGACAATAGACATTTTAAAGGCCGGATTCACATCCGGCCTTTTTTTAGTATCTTTCCTTTTTATTTACAATATGCTCCAACGGTTCCTTATTCAGATAATGAATGAGGTTGTTATACATGATGTTGAAGATTATTTCTATGGTTATATCGGCGTTTTGTCTGCCCGCAATGTGTGGGGTAATATAGACGATTTCTGTATGCCATAACTGGTCACTTGGATCAAGTGGTTCAGTTTCCTGAACATCGAGACAGACAGCGCTGAAACGCTGTTTCTGGCACTCATTAATTAAGGCTTTGGTATCAATGGCACTGCCTCTGCCGACATTTACCAGAAAACTTCCTTTCTTGCATAATGGCAGATTGTTCTCATTCAGAATGTGTTTGGTCTTTTCAGTCTGCGGCAAGGAAAGGGCAATGATGTCAGCCTTTGGCAGGTATTCATTAAGCTTATCAATAGTATCAGTTTCATCCAGCCAATCCGGCTTTTCATGAACCGTTCTGGCTAAGCCGATGACATGAGCACCCATGGCTTTTACTCTTCTGGCAAAGTTTGAACCGATGTCGCCTATGCCTAAGCATAATACAGTGCTGCCGTAGATGGTTGAAATGTGGCCAAGGTCATTGTAACAGGCTGTTTTCTGTTGTTCATAGTACTGGTCAAATCTCTTCATGGTCATTAATAACATGCCAATCATGTATTCACTTATGGCAATGCCATAGGCACCTGAAGAGTTTGTCAGTATGAAGTCCTGATCAATGTTACAGTACTGATCGGCACCGGCTGAATCAAGCTGCATCCATTTCAGATTCTTAAATTCGCTTACCTTTGAAACAGGTACGTTACCGAAGATTATCTCAGCATCATAATGTGTGCTGACATCGTCATTTCTTGAGGCATAGACGATTTCAGCCCCTGCAACTGAATTGAATTTGTCCTTATATTTCTGGGTATAATTGGTCAGACAGAGTATTTTGGTCATATGGGTCACCTCTAGCCTTATTTTATTATGTTTGAAAGTAAAAATACATTAAAAAACTCCTTTTCAGGAGTTAATGGTTCTTTTAGCTGCTTCTACGACATGCGAAACAAGTACTGATGTAGTTACGGCACCCACACCGCCTGGAACAGGTGTGATCATCTTAACGACTGGCTCAACTTCCTCAAACAGTACGTCGCCGCACAGCTTGTTCTTTATTTCGTTGAAGCTGATGCCTACATCAATGATTATCTGATTCTCGTTGACGTAGTCTTTGTTTACTGATTCCATCTTGCCGGTACATACGACCAGTATGTCAGCTTTCTTACAGATGTCAGCAATGTTCTTACTCTTGGAATGACATACTGTAACAGTTGCGTTACGGTTCAGTAATAACATTGAAACAGGCTTACCAACCACCAGTGATCTGCCTAGTACAACGACATTCTTACCAGTTAATTCAATGCCATAGTGGTCAAGTATTTCGATGGCTGCCTGGGCAGTACATGGTGCAAAACCCTTGGCTGTATTTGTGAATACCCCGGTCAATGAACCGTCTGTACAGCCGTCAACGTCTTTCTCAGGAACAATTGACATTCTGGCCAGTTCATTATCAAGATGTTGTGGCAATGGTCTTAACATCAGGATACCATGTATATTCGGATCATTATTTAGTTCTTCAAGCTTAGCGTAGAAAGTTTCCTTGCTTACATCAAGTGGCAGAACTACATTAACAACTTCTACACCAGTTTCATTACAACGTTTGGTGGCTCCTCTTTCATAGGAAAGATCTTCACTTCTTTCCCCGACTCTTAAAATGGCAAGGGCAGGGGTAATGCCTTTTTCTTTAAGTAATGCTACATCATTACGGCTTCTTTCATTAATCGCACTGGCGACTTCCTTACCTTTAAGCAGTTCAGCCATTGGTCAATCTCTCCTTAATACTGTCAAAGCATCTTAATGCCCGCTCAGAATATTCTTTTAAAATACTAATTGCCTCTTCATCTAGCTTAGAAGCATATTCCTTATCTTTCATTAATCTGGTATTTACCAGAATATTAATATACGCACCATATAATGCCCCATGTGCCAGCATTACACTGGTAGCGGCATCTGATACAGCGAGTTTGGAACCTATAATTGCCAGTCTTTCATCCAGTTCGATAACTTCAGTACACATTTTAAGAATGTTAAAAGGTGAGCTTGCAGCTACTCTAAGGCATTTTTCAAGGTTCTCCTGGTAGCCTTCAGAGGTCATATCCATGCCATAAGCCTTGGCTAATGGCATAAAGGCTTCAGCATCTTCATTGATGCTGTTAAGAAGTCTGATTCGTAAGTCTTCAGATGTCTGCATGATGGCCTGTATCTCTTCTTCATATTCTGCATATTTTTTCTTTCCGGTTGTTAGGGAAGTAACCATTTCGGAAAGAGAGGCCGCTAAGGCACCGACTAAGCCACTAACGCCACCGCCGCCTGGCACAGGATCCTTGCCAGCTGTTTATATGGTAAATTCATCAAGTGTCCTTATTCATTGAATCACCTCTAGAATAAACCGGTAATTACGCCATTTTCATCAACGTCGATCTTTTCAGCTGAAGGTACCTTTGGTAAGCCCGGCATGGTCATGATGTCACCAGTCAACGCAACAATGAAGCCCGCACCGGCAGCTACTTTCAGATTTCTGACGGTGATGCGGAAGTCTCTTGGAGCGCCAAGTTTCTTCTGATCATCACTGAAGGAGTACTGTGTTTTAGCCATGCAGATAGGCAGATTGTCAAAACCAAGAGCTTCCAATTGAATTAACTGTTTTGGTGCATTACCAACCAGATCAACACCATCAGCGTGGTAGATTTTGGTAGCTATCGCATTCAGTTTTTCCTTAATTGTCATGTCAAGGTCATAGGCAAATGTGAAATCATTCTTTTCTTCACACAGTTTTACTACTTCCTTAGCTAAGGCTATGCCGCCTTCACCACCCTTGGCCCATACTTCAGATAACGCAACATGAACGCCAAGTTCCTTGCATTTGTCTTCAACCAGCTTGAGTTCAGCCTTGGTATCAGTAGGGAAGGCATTGATTGCTACGACACATGGTAAATGGAATACATTGGTAATGTTATCAACGTGCTGTAAGAGGTTTGGCATGCCTTTTTCCAGAGCAACCAGGTTTTCCTTGCCCAGGTCAGCCTTTGAAACGCCGCCATTATGCTTTAAGGCTCTGACTGTTGCGACGATGACAACGGCATCAGGTTTCAAATTAGCCATTCTACACTTAATGTCTAAGAACTTCTCAGCGCCTAAGTCAGCGCCGAAACCTGCTTCAGTTACGGCATAATCACCAAGTTTCAACGCCATTCTGGTAGCTGTTACACTGTTACAGCCATGAGCAATATTGGCAAACGGACCGCCATGTATGAAGGCTGGGGTTCCTTCCAGTGTCTGTACCAGATTAGGCTTTAAGGCATCCTTCAATAAGGCTGCCATGGCTCCCTGAGCCTTTAACTGTCCGGCAGTTACTGGCTGATTATCATAGGTATAACCAACAACGATGCTGGCAAGTCTCTGTTTTAAATCTGTGATGTCACTTGCCAAACATAATACGGCCATTACTTCAGAAGCAACGGTAATGTCAAAACCATCCTGTCTTGGTGTGCCGTCGGTTCTGGCACCTAAACCGTCAATGATGTTTCTTAACTGACGGTCATTCATGTCTACGGCTCTGCGCCAGGTTATTCTACGAGGGTCAATGTTTAGTTCGTTGCCTTGCTGAATGTGATTATCCAGCATGGCTGCTAAAAGGTTATTGGCAGCGCCAATGGCATGGAAGTCACCGGTAAAGTGGAGATTAATGTCTTCCATCGGTACGACCTGGGCATAACCGCCGCCTGCGGCACCGCCCTTGATGCCAAATACCGGACCTAAGGAAGGTTCTCTTAAGGCTACAACTGATTTCTTGCCAATCTTTCTTAAACCGTCGGATAAGCCAACGGTTGTAGTTGTCTTTCCTTCCCCGGCCGGGGTAGGGTTAATGGCAGTTACCAGAACCAGCTTGCCATTAGGCTTATCGGCATAATCCTTTAAAAGCTTATAGTCTACCTTGGCCTTGTAATTTCCGTAAAGTTCCAGGTAGTCTTCCGGAATGTCCAGCTTTCTGGCTATCTCGGTTATTTTTTCCTTCTTACACTTCTGAGCAATCTGAATATCACTTAACATATGATCCCTCCTGAGTATTGTCTTATTGTTATAACAGTTTTCTGTTTTCTTCTCTTATAATTTACACCATTTTTCAATTATTTAGAATTGTAAACGATCAATAACGGTGTAATGTTGTGTTTTTGGTCTTTAATATAGTAAAATATTAGTTACGAAGGATTGGCCGAGCGGATTAAGGCACCATCTTGGAAAGGTGGCGTAGTGAAAGCTACCATGAGTTCGAATCTCATATCCTTCGCCATTTTTGTTTACAACTTCCATAGAGGTGAAATATGACAGAAAAGAAAGGCAATAAAAAGAAAAGCATAATACCGGTAGTATTATTGGTTATTTTTGCCGGGATAGCTATCTTTTCACTGATCAAGATCATTGGCATTAACAAGGAATACGAAGACAGCGAAAAAGAATATCAGAGTATTGCCAAGGATGCGGTTATTACCATCGAGGATTTTGATAAGCAGGCCGGGAAAAAGGAAGAGGAAAGCTTACCGTACTTAATAGTTAATCATAGTAAGCTGTACCATAAGAATGAAGATTACCTTGCCTGGATCAGAGTTCAGGATACCGAGATAAACTATCCTCTGGTATTCGGTGTTGATAACGAGAAATATCTGAAACGTTCCTTTGAAGGAAACTGGTCGAGTTCAGGCTGTATTTTCATGGATTGCCGTAACACCTGGGATTTCAGCGATTTCCATACCATCGTATACGGTCACTCCATGCTTGACCATTCCATGTTCTTTGCCTTGCAGAGATATCCTCGTTCAGATTATTTTTACAGTCATAATAAGGTTGAGATATATCAGGGAAAGAAACTGTATGTATACACCGCTTTCTCATTCTTTAAGACTGAGGCAGATGGTGAACTGTACTTCTCATTAACTGAAACTGATCAGCAGAAGGCAGATTTCATCAGTTTCCTGAAACGTAATTCATATTATGATACAGGCATTGATGTCAGCACCAGTGATAAGATACTTACCTTGTCAACCTGTGTTGAGTCTGAAGGATTGGACAGATGGGTATTGTGCTGTAAGCTTACGGAAGTAGTAGATTTAGATAAATATTATCAATAAAAATCATCCCACAGATGTGGGATTTTGTTTTGAGGGAGCATATGAGAATTTTACGTGAATATCCACAGGTAGTTTTAAGTAAAAAAGGAGAGAAGTGGCTGGATAACGGTCATCCATGGGTCTATGAAAGTGACGTTACAACAATCAACGGCACTTACGAAAACGGTGACATCGTTGATGTAATCGGACCTAAGGGCAAGTATCTGGGCACCGGTTTTTTGTCTCTTACCAGCAAGATCAGGGTTAGAACCTTTTCGCGTGATTCTTCAAGTGTTTATAATGAGGAATTCTGGTACAGAAGGATCAAATATGCCTGGGATTACCGTAAGACGGTATTGGACAGTACCGCCAGCTGCCGCATGATATTCGGTGAAGCTGATCAGTTCCCGGGACTTACAGTAGATAAGTTCAATGATGTCTTGGTTATCCAATGCCAGTGTTTTGGCTTAGAAAAGATAAAGGATGTAATTTACCCGTTATTAGTCAAGGTAATTGAAGAGGACGGGCAGAAGGTAAGCGGCATTTACGAACGCAATGATGTCGCCATCAGAAAGCTTGAAGGTCTGGAAATGTATACCGGATGGTATAAGCTGACTGACAGAGAAATGCCTGACATCACTGAAACAGTCATTGTGGAAAACGGCGTTAAGTATAATGTTGATTTCGTAAACGGACAGAAGACAGGCTTCTTCCTTGACCAGAAACGTAACCGCAAGCTGGTTGGCAGTATCTCTAAGGGTAAGAAAGTGCTGGATTGTTTTACTCATACAGGCTCATTTGCCTTGAACTGTGCCTTAAACGGGGCCAGTAAGGTAACAGCTGTCGATATTTCGGAAACAGCCATAAATCAGGCTAAAAGAAATGCAGAACTTAATGGTCTGAACATTGACTTTGTGGTAGATGATGTCTTTGATTATCTGGATAAGGTCAATAAGAAGGAATTTGACCTGATCATTCTTGATCCGCCAGCCTTTACCAAGTCAAGAAAGACGGTTGAGCATGCCTATAAGGGTTATTTAGACATTAACATGAGAGCCATGAGACTGTTAGGCAGGGGCGGTTACTTGGCCACCTGTTCATGTTCCCACTTCATGCCTCATGAATTATTTGAACAGATGTTAAAGGAAGCCAGCTACCGTACCGGCTTTCAGCTAAAGCTCATTTCCGTTACCCAGCAGAACAGTGATCATCCGATCCTGTTAAATGTACCGGAAACTGATTATCTGAAGTTTTACATCATGCAGATAGTATGACATACCTTGTTTTAAAAATTACAAGGGTTTATAATTTCACAGTATGAAAAAGAAGAGTAAGATTACTAACGACATTAAGCCTACCAAGATAATTCCAATAGGATTCATGGGGGTAATATTTATAGGAACACTGTTACTGATGTTGCCGATTTCAACCAGAAGCGGACATCTGTCGTTTTTTGATGCCTTATTTGAGGCAACCAGTGCTACCTGTGTTACCGGGCTTATCGTTGTTGATACGGCCACGACATTTACCAATTTCGGCCAGTTTGTCTTATTGCTCTTAATTCAGTTAGGCGGCTTAGGCTTCATGGCTGTAGCTACGATCCTGTTTGTCATCTTAGGCAAGAAAATATCGCTTAAGGAAAGAATGACCATGGCTGAAAGCATGGGTGAAGACAGATTACAGGGTATCATAAAACTTGCCGTACAGATGGCTAAGATAACCTTCATAGTTGAAGGGTGCGGTGCCTTACTGTTAATGATCAGATTCATTCCTGACTTTGGCGTAATGCAGGGGATCTGGAAGAGCATATTCACCAGTGTTTCCGCATTCTGTAATGCCGGCTTTGACTTGATGGGTAACTATCAGTCATTGGTCAATTACGCAAATGATCCTTTAATTAACATCACCATTTGCCTGTTGATCGTCATTGGCGGCTTAGGCTTTGGGGTCATCCAGGATATCCTGATTAAGAAGAACCACTTTAAGAATTACCGTTTACAGACCAAGGTAGTTCTTACCGTAACTTTGGGTTTGATCTTCATTCCTGCCATCATCTTCTATTTACTTGAGCAGGATGCAACAATGGGCATGTTGACACCGGGCGGTAAGATACTTGCCTCTATATTCCAGAGTGTTACCTGCAGAACGGCAGGATTCAATACCATTGATCAGCTGGCCATGAAGAATTCCAGCAAGCTGTTATCAATTGGCTTAATGTTCATTGGCGGTGCCCCAGCCGGTACGGCAGGTGGTATCAAGCTAACGACAATTTCCGTAATGTTCTTTTCAATCAGGAGCTATCTGAAGGGAAATCAGAAGGCTGAAGCATATGAAAGATACATCAGCAGGTCAACTATCATTAAGGCATTCTCAATCTTCTTCATTGCCTTTACGACCTTAATGACAGGTGTATTCATTGTATCAATCGTAGAAGGAGATCATCTGGGTTTCATTAATCAGTTGTATGAACTGACCAGTGCAATAGCTACGGTAGGCTTATCAGTAGGGGTAAGCGGTACAGCTTCCTTATTGACAAGAGCCATCATCTGTTTGATGATGTTTACAGGTAGAGTTGGAATATTAACAGTTGCCTTCGCCGTTGGCGGTAAGAAGGAAAAGCCATACATTCAGTATCCAGAAGCGGATATCATGGTTGGATAGGAGGATTTATGAGTAAGACAGTTGCAGTATTAGGTGTCGGTAAATTCGGCAGAAACATTGCCAAGACACTGTATCAGGAAGGCCAGGAAGTACTGGTAGTAGACAAGGATAAGAATGCCATTAATGAAATAGCTGATTTTGTAACTCACGCATACATTGGTGATACCACTGATGAAAGAGTTCTGAATGAAATCGGCATCAGAGACTTTGATTATGTGGTCATTTCTCTTTCCAGCAACATCAGAGATTCAGCCATCACAACCGTTTTATGCAAGGAATTAGGTGCCAAGTACATCATTGCCAAGGCTGTTGATAACATCCATGCCAAGTTACTGGAAAAGACTGGCGCTGACATGGTTGTTCAGCCGGAAAAGGAAGCAGGCATCAGATTAGCCAAGACACTTGTAGCTGATAACATCATTGATTTCCTTGAACTGTCCGATGAATACAGCATTCATGAAACCAGAATTCCTTCAAGCTGGGTAGGCAAGACTCTCATTCAGTTAAATGTCAGACAGAAATATGATGTTTCCGTTGTCGGCATCAGAAGAAACAGCCAGATGATGGTTAACATCGATCCTAATGAACCATTATTACAGGATGACATTCTGATCATGATCGGTTCAAACGAAGGTCTGGATACAATCCACAATTTATAAAAAAATAAAGGAGCTCAATTGAGCTCCTTAAATCTTGCTGATGGTATCCTTGGTAAAGGTCTTAAGCTTGAGTTCCTTATAGCTGACAGAATCTTCAGCTGAATTAATGAATACTCTTGGTACGCCACTGACCAGCTTGGCATACTGGCCTAAGAATACGGCAGTTTCCTTATTGCGGATGGTAATGATGAGGGTACCGGCCGTCTTGATAATCTCCAAGGCTTCTGGGGTGGTAGCTTCCGCTACGATAAGATTATGTCTGGCTGGATTTTCCAGGCTTTCAAAGGCCTTTGGATCACGGTCAATTATGGTTAATGATCTTCTGGTTCTGTTGGCTATTGTAGTTCCAAGTTCGCCACAGCCAATCATTACCTTGTTCAATCTTGGGGCTTTTATTTCATCAGTGTCGTAATAACGCTTATGAGTTGCTACTTTTTCTGGCATTATTTATCACCTCGCTACCTAAATTATATAATCGTAAAAAAAATAGCACAATGGCAAAATAAGGTATTTATTTTCAGTAGTTTGTGTTAGAATAGTTTACACGGCCTGTTGGTGAAGCGGTCTAACACATCGCCCTCTCAAGGCGACATTCACGGGTTCAAGTCCCGTACAGGCTACCATTGAAACCCTAGAAGCTCGCAAGAGCTTTTTTGTTTTTAGCGTACTATTATTTCGTTAATTAAAGTATCAAAAAGTCTTGAGTTATACCGCGGATATGTTATAATTGCCGAGCGAGGTTAATTATATGGTTGAATTCAGAAAACTTGAGCAGAATTCCGCTCAGACAATTGCGAACTGGTATTTTCCAGACGACTATCAGTGGACAACACTTGGTAAACACAGCGAAAACGAGTACTACTTGTTAAACGAAAATCTGAGAAACAACAATTACTATCAGATCACAGGTGACGGACAGCTAAAGGGTTACTTCTCAATTAATAACGAAATCAGACAGGAATATGGTGCCTTACAGCTCGTATTGAAACCAGAGTTCTGCAATGAACGTTTTGAAATGGAAGTAATCAATAACATTACTGATTTCATAAGACAGATAAGAGACTGTAATTACGTTAACGTCATGGCTTACTCAACCCAGCCACATGCCATCAAGGTATATGAAAAGTGCGGCTTTGAGAACAAAGGCGAATTAAGTGGTCAGGGTCATGACATGGCTGCTTATGAACAGGAAGGCTTTGATGTTGATGAAAGCGGCAAGAAGATTGAAGAAATCAAACTTACCGTTCTCTCAAAGAAAATCAGATAGTTTAGTACAACCGGAATTCATTCCGGTTTTTCTTTTGTGTAAATTTAGTTACAAATTCACAAATTTCTTTTATAATTATATACAAAGGAGAGTAGACAATCATATGGAAAAATACTTGGGAGAAAACACACCGAAGCTTGGTTTTGGCTTGATGCGTTTACCAAAACTGGCAGATAAATCCATCGACCTTGAGCAGACCTGCAAGATGGTAGACATGTTTTTGGAAGCTGGATTAACTTACTTTGATACTGCTTATGTTTATGATAACGGTGACAGTGAAAGAGCTGCCAAGGCATGCCTGGTCGACCGTCATCCTCGTGATAGTTTTACCTTGGCTACGAAACTGAATGTTGCGATGGGCAATCCAACCAGGGAAGAAGCCAGAAATCAGTTATATGTCAGTTTGGAGAGAACAGGTGCTGGCTACTTTGACTACTATCTGTTACATGCCATTCAGGAAAACAATTACAAGAGATATGAAGAATACGGTATCTGGGATTTGGTAAAGGAAGAAAAGGCCAAGGGTCATATCAGGCATTATGGCTTCTCATTCCACGATACACCTGAATTACTGGATAAGCTCTTAACGGAACATCCTGATGCAGAATTCGTTCAGTTACAGATCAACTACGCTGACATGGATAATCCAAACGTTCAGTCAAGAAGATGCCTGGAAGTTGCCAGAAAGCATGGCAAGGGCGTTGTCGTAATGGAACCTGTCAAAGGCGGCCAGCTGGCTAATCCAACAGATGAAATCAAGAAAGTCTTCAATGCTGCTGATCCAGATGCTTCCTATGCAAGCTGGGCAATCAGATATGTAGCTTCTCAAGAAGGCATCATTACCGTATTAAGCGGCATGAGCAACATTGAACAGATGGCTGATAACATTTCCTACATGGCAAACTTCAAGCCACTAGATGAAAAGGAACAGGCTGTCATCAAGGAAGTACAGGAAATTCTGGAAAAGATCGACATGATTCCTTGTACAAGCTGCCGTTACTGTACCAAGGGCTGTCCAATGAGCATCCCGATCAATGACATCTTCAGGATCCGTAACAGACAGTTACTGATTGACGATGCCCAGGATGTATACGACAGATATGAAAAACTGACTGAAAATACAGGCAAGGCAAGTGACTGTATCCAGTGCGGACAGTGTGAAGGTGTCTGCCCGCAGCACATTAACATCATCGAAAGACTTGTTGACTGCGCCGCAAACTTAGAAAAATAACAACGATTGGCATCAACGGCTGTTTGATGCCTTTTTTTGTGTTAAAATGATACAGTATTGAAAAAGAGGAAGTAGATATGGCTGAACGTTCAACGGTATTAGGTGAATATGGTACGATCTTGAAAGAAAAGAAGCAGGCTGAATTACGCAGAAAGTTTCTGATCATTGGCTTGGCTGTCTTATTTGTGGCTTTAATCGCCGGAGGCTGGTATTACTATTACAATAACAGTACCTTAAGTTGGAATGATGAGCAGTGGTATAACCATGCCAGAAGTGTGCTGGAAGCAAACAAGCAGGACATTCAATACTACAGCTTAAGCGGTAATTCCTTTGTTGAAGATAAAGACTACGATTATGATAACAACTGTCTGGAGTATTTTTACTTCTATGTCAGTAAGGAAGGCGACAGTAAAAGCGTAGAACTCAATAACAACTGTTACCTTGGTACCAGAGTAGACTATGAAAACTCTCAGAGCTACAGCTACGCCACTGACGGCCGAATCCATTCTCTGTCCTATAATAACGATGAATTATATGTCAGTAAGACTGCTCCTGAATTCATAAATGAATGGGAAAAGGAATACAGTCTGGAAAATATTTATCTTCCTGAACTTGAAGAAGTTGAAATAACTTACACTTATAAGGAGTCACATTCAGATGACATCACAGTTGTTACCGACTTCAGCGCCTTGCCTCAGGAAAGACAGGATGCCATATTGACCGCAATGTTTGGCGAAGGCTATGACATTAATCAGACAATCATTACCGAATGCATGATAAATGTTGGCATTGAAGCAGACCGTGTCAAAGACTACAGCATAACAGTAAACGGCACGGACAGTAAGACCGGTAAGGTAACATATTACCGTGACTACTATCTGTCATATGATGAATCATATGTATATGTATCAGATTACGGTGAAGTCGTTACGGACTGGTCACAGACTAAGGCAGTTCAGGAAATGTTACCGCTGAACTCCAGATTGGAAGGAGACAACAACGATGGCAATAACGGTCTATAGAGGTAATATCGTTACTTCAGAATCATTAACAAAGTTAAAGGTAATTGAAAACGGCTATGTCGTTGTTGAAGACGGCATCATTAAGGCTGTATTAGAAGAAATGACTGATGAATACCGTAATTACGTCGTCAGAAACTTTGGCGACGGCATCATCATTCCGGCTTTTTCTGACCTGCACATGCATGCCCCACAGTTTACCGAAAGAGGCATTGGCATGGACTGTCTGTTATTTGACTGGCTCAACAACTTTACCTTCCCGCAGGAAAGCGGCTTTAGGGACATTGAGTATGCCAGAAAGATATACCCACAGGTAATCAGAGAATTCCTACGCCATGGAACTTTCCAGGTAAATCTGTTTTCTACGATTCATTATGATTCATGTGATCTCTTGTTTAAACTGTTAATGGAAAGCGGCATGTACGCTTATAGTGGCAAGATCAACATGGACAGTAATTCGCCAGATTACTATGTTGAATCAACTGAAGAGTCAATCAGTTCTACTGAACGTTTCATCGTTGAACACCAGGGCTTAAGTGATAAGGTAAAGCCAATAATCATTCCGAGATTTGCCCCGACATGCTCCTTAGAGTTACTCAAAGGACTAGGCGAATTAGCCGGTAAATACGATGTAGGCTTACATACCCACCTCGTTGAGTCAATTGCGGAAGCTGCCTGGAGCAAGGAACTGTTCCCAATGTGTGCATCAGATGGCGAAATATATGAAATGACCGGTTTACTGCAGGGAAATGGTCCGAAGATCTTTGCTCATGTAATATTCCCGACGGAAGTGGAAGAAAGAATATTAAAGCAATACAACTGTACCAGCGTCCATTGTCCTGACGCTACGACCAACATTACCGCAGGCATCATGCCGGCCAGTAAGATGCTTGATAATGGCTATTCAATTGCCATTGGTTCAGATGTTGGCGGCGGTCACTTTACCGGTATTTACCGTCAGATAAGCAGAGCCGTTCAGTTATCCAAGATGAAGGAATTCTATGAGGAAGACTATAAGAGACTTATCTTTGCTGAAGCCTTCTACATGGCTACCGTTAATGGCGGCAAGGTATTCGGTAACATCGGTAAGATCGAACCTGGCTATAAGTTCAATGCTTTGGTAATTGATGGCATGCAGGATGATGGCTATAAGATCACCACTGAACAGTGTGTAGAGAGATTCTGTTACATTGGCGATGACAGAAACATCGTTGCCAGATTCATTGACGGTCAGTTCATTGATCCTGAAGAGGTATACAAGCGTTTAATAGAGAAGTATTAGTATGAAGAAGTATCGTATTTTTGTCATAAATCCGGGATCAACTTCCACAAAGTTATCCCTTCATGAAAATGATGAATGTCTGTTTTCAACAGATGTTTTTCATTATTCCAGCATCCTGAAGACATTTCCTACCATAAATGATCAGCTGGAATACCGAATGCAGGTAGTTACTGATTTCCTGAAGGAAAATAACATTGATCTAAATGGCATTGATGCCATTGTCGGCAGAGGTGGCGGCTGTTATCCAATTGTATCAGGCATTTATGAAGTAACTGATAAACTGGTTGAAGACACTAAACTTGCCAGGGGTGGCTTATACCATTCTTCAATGCTGGGAGTCCAGATGGCTCAGTTACTGCAGAAGAAGTATGGCGGCTTATGTCTGATGATGGATCCGCCAATCGTTGATGAATTACAGGATCTGGCCAGAATCACCGGGGTTAAGGGCATTTACCGTAAGGCAATATGTCACGCCTTAAATCTTAAGGCCGCAGCCCGTAAACATGCCAGAAAGCTTGGTAAGAAGTATGAGGAATGCAATCTCATAGTATGTCACATTGATGGCGGGATTTCCATTACAGCTCATAAGAATGGTCGCATGATTGATGGCAATGATGCCGGGGGTGGGGAAGGCCCATTTACCCCGACCAGAATGGGTACCATGGCTGTTACGGATGTAAACAACTACTTAAGAGATAAGAGTTATGAAGAAATAAGGTCACTGTGTTCGCAAACCGGTGGCTTATCAAGTCATTTCGGCACCAGTAATTCCGACACGATTCATGAAATGGTTGAAAAGGGTGATTCAGAAGCAACCAGAGTCTGGAATGCGATGATCTATCAGACTGCCAAGTACATTGGCAACATGGCTGTCGTATTGGAAGGCAAGGTTGATTCCATCGTTCTTACCGGTGGCTTATGTCGTTTTGCTGATGTTATTGGCACGATTGAAAAGATGTGCGGCTGGATCGCACCAATAGCCGTATACCCTGGTGAATTTGAACATGAAGCGATGGCAGATGGTGCCTTAAGAGTATTAACAGGTGAAACAGAAGTTTTACAGTATCCGGGCAGACCGGTATGGGATGGTTTTGATGACTGATTTAAGCGATAAGGACAGTTGGTACTTAAAAGGTACCAGCAAGGCCATTGCCTATGAATACATTAAGGAATATGATCTTTCCGATGAAATGGCAGACGGCTTATACCGGTATATCTGTTCCTATCTGATCGTTTCGCTGTTTGATTACTTCAAGATAGAGGAAGATCCGTTTGACTATGCCAACATGCTATATCATGGTGAAAAGGCCATGCTTGGCTTCATCGGTACCGTTGATCCGGACATCTTGGAAGATAAGTCCTTCAAGCTGGAACTATTGACTAAGGACAGGGAAAGGGTAATTGAAGACAGATATCTATATACTCTTTGCAGAAGCAAGGCTGAAAAGTTTGATTATGAACTGTTTGATGATCTGATCAGCGAAACATTCATGTATCTGGTCACGGATAAGGAATACACCCTGCAGATGGCCAAAGAATCAAGTGAAATAAGTGAATAAATTAACAAGCTCGGGCATCCCGGGTTTTCTTTTGCTTTGTTAAGTTTATAATTTATTTAGCAGTAATAAATTAATAATAAAAAGGAGACAATAAGATGAGCTATGCTAAATTATTTGAGCCTGGCAGAATTGGCAATCTGGAATTAAAGAACCGTATTGTCATGCCGGCAATGGGCTGTTCCTTGGCTGAAGTAACTGGGGAACCTGGTCCTAGAATGATCAAGTACTACGCTGAAAGAGCAAAAGGCGGGGCAGGACTGATCATTACTGAAATCACCCGTGTTGATGATGAGACCGGTGTTGGTACACCTAATCAGTTAAGTGTTACCAATACTCATGTCATCGGGCAGTTAAGCAGACTTGTTGAAGCAGTACACGCCTATAATACAAAACTGTTCGTACAGCTTCATCATCCTGGTAACCAGACACCTTCACGTTTAATTGGCGGCAAGCAGCCTGTCAGTGCTTCTGATGTTACCTGTAACGTCATTGGTGAACAGCCAAGAGCCCTGACTACTGAAGAAGTAGAAGCCATGGTAAAGAAGTTTGTTACCGGTGCCGTAATTGCCCAGAAGGCTGGAGTAGATGGTGTTGAGATCCACGCTGCTCACGGCTATCTGGTAAGCCAGTTCCTTTCACCTCATACCAATAAGAGAACTGACAAGTATGGCGGCAGCTTTGAAGGACGCATGAGATTCATTACTGAGATCATCATGGGCATCAAGGCATATTGCGGTCCTAAGTTCCCAATCTCTGTCCGTATGAATGGCGATGACTTCCTGGCTGATGGCATTACTCTGGAAGACGCAGTTAACCAGGCCAAGTATCTGGAAAAACTGGGCATTAACGTTCTGAATGTAAGCTGTGGTACTTACGATTCAGGTGCTACGATCATTGAACCTTCATATTTCGCTGAAGGCTGGAAGAAACACTTAAGCACAGCCATTAAGAATGCCGTATCATTACCGGTAATTGCCGTAGATAACATCAAGCATCCAGCAGTAGCTGAAGCATTATTGGAAGAAGGAGCAAGCGACTTCATCGGTATCGCCAGAGGTTTCCTGGCTGATGCTAACTGGGGCATAAAGGCCAAGAAGGGCGAAGACCTCTATATCAGAAAGTGCTTAGGCTGTATGGAATGTTTCCGTATCTTAAATGATGGCTTACCACTTGGTTGTACATTGAACCCGATCTTAGGCCGTGAATTTGAATATGGCGAAGAAAAGTTATGCCGTAATGGCAATGGCAAGAAAGTAGCTGTTATCGGTGGCGGCCCAGCAGGCATGCAGGCAGCTGTTGTATTGGCTAAGCGTGGCTTCAAAACCTACTTATTTGAAGCAAGTGACAGATTAGGCGGCACAGTTAACCTGGCAGCATTACCTCCAAACAAGGGCATGCTGGCTGAATTCGTTGAAACTCAGCAGGCTGAAATTGAAAAGGCCGGCGTTGAAGTAAAACTCAACTGTTGCGCAGATGTTAATACCTTAAAGCAATTAGGCGTTGAAGCTGTATTCCTGGCAACCGGCGGCAAGGCCATAAGACCAAACATTGAAGGCATTGAAAAGGCTGTTACAGCTGAAGATGTCTTGGCTGGCAAGGCTGAAGCCAATGGCGAATTAGTAATAGTTGGCGGTGGCGTTACCGGTTTGGAAACAGCTGAATTATTAGGCAAGGATCATAAGGTAACTGTTGTTGAAATGTTAGATAAGGTTGGCGGCAACTTATATCCGAGCGTAACCATGCATCTGGTTCAGGAAATCATGAAGCAGGGCGGCCAGGTATGCAAGGGTCACGCATTAGTTAAGGTAAATGACGGCAGTGTAATTGTCAGAAATACCAAGACCAATGAAGAAGTCAACATTAGCGCTGATACTGTCATACTGGCAATGGGTGTCAGAAGTGAAAGAGCCAACATCAGTGAACTGTGTGAAGCCTATGGCGATAACGTAGTATTGGTTGGTGACGCAGACAAGCCGGGTCAGATCTACGATGCCTTACATTCAGCTTATAACAGAGCCTTCGTATTTGAATTACAGTAATAAGAGTTAAGGGATGAGCAATCATCCCTTTTTCTTATGTTTTTTATAAGTTATAATGTCAGGGTATGATAAGAAGTTTTGAAAAGATTACTGGAAACTATGTTACGGAAATAAAGGGTCAGAATAAGTTCGGTTACTATCTGACCAGTTTTGTTGATTTCTATGACATGAGAGAAATCAGTGATTACTATGGCGGCATCATCAGATTCTATGATTTTGAAACCGGCAAGGTATATGAACCTTTTGAAGTTAAGAGAAATGTTCTCTATGGTGAACCTCTGTTTTATGATGGAAAGCTCTATTTCTTAAAGGCGGATTTCAATGAAAAAATGATTTCACTGTACCGCTATTATCCTGAAAAGGAATGTGAAGTCATTTTCAGAATAGAAACGGATAAGGTTAATCTTTATAATCTCAAGGTAATGGGAGATAAGGTACATGTTACTTCTCAGGACAGTGTATTCACCTGTTACTATCCTGAAAAAACATCTTTTGTCATTGGTGAAAGGGAAACAGTTGATTACATAGACGGTGATAAGATCTACTGCAGCGAGTGGCAGGAAGAACAAAATGAAGAAACCGGCGAATATAAATATTTTGAATACTTAATTATTCGTGATTTTCGTGGTACAATATTAAACAGACAGCTGGGGAGCCTCATGCAGAGGCATGATGGAAGTCTGTTTATCGGTTAGTCGGGGTGTAGCACAGTTTGGTAGTGCACTTGGTTCGGGACCAAGGGGTCGCAAGTTCAAATCTTGTCACTCCGACCATTGATTAATTAATCTTTCTGCTTTGCGGAAAGATTTTTTATTTTTGATATAATATAAGTGAATAAAGGAAGCGATGATAATATGAATATTAAATGTCCGAAGTGCGGAGAAGTTTTCAAGGTAGACGATACCGGTTATGCTCAGATCTTAAAGCAGGTCAGAGACGAAGAGTTTGTCAAGGAATTACATGAAAGAGAACACCAGTTTTTGAAGGATCAGGAAACAGCTGTTACCTTAGCTAAGAATGAAGTTGAACAGCAATATAAGGATGACCTGGCTAAAAGAGACATAGAGCTTACGGCTTTGAAAGCCAGAGTAAGCAATTTTGATAATGAGAAAAGCTCAGCCGTTACAATTGCCTTAAGTGAAAAGGACCGTAAGATCGCTGAACTGGAAGAAAAGATCAGACAGGCCAATGACAACATGAATAACATCATTCAGGGCAAACTAGCCGACAAGGACCGCGAGCTGGCCGACTTAAGAGGCAAGCTGAATAATTCCACTCTTGAGAAGCAATTAGCCGTTACAGAGGCTAAAAATGCCTTACAGGAGCAGTTAAACAAGAAGGAACAGGACATTAATAATCTGAACAGTCAGTTAAGCAACAAGGAGAATGAATACCTCTACAAGGAACAGGCTCTGATAAATGAATACAAGGAAAAGCTGAAATTCAAGGATGAGGAAATTGAAAGATACAAGGACTTCAAGACCAGAATGTCTACCAAGATGATCGGTGAATCCTTAGAGAGACATTGTGAAACCGAATTCAACAAGATCAGAGCAGCAGGCTTCCAGAATGCCTATTTTGAAAAGGACAACGATGCCAGAACCGGCAGTAAGGGTGACTACATCTTCAAGGACTATGAAGATGGTGTTGAATACATTTCCATCATGTTTGAAATGAAAAATGAAATGGATACCACTGCCACCAAGCATAAGAATGAAGACTTCTTAAAGGAACTGGATAAGGACAGAAGAGAAAAGAACTGTGAATACGCTGTTTTAGTAACGATGTTGGAAGAAGACAACGATTACTATAACAGCGGCATCGTTGACATGAGTCATAAGTATGAAAAGATGTATGTTATAAGACCGCAGTTCTTCATTCCAATCATTACCATGTTAAGAAATGCGGCCAGAAACAATGTCGCAACCAAGAAGGCCTTAATTGAAACCCAGATGCAGAACATTGACATTACCAACTTTGAAAATGAAATGAATGATTTCAAGGACAGATTTGGTAAGAATGTTGAATCAGCTCACAAGGCCTATGAGAAGGCCATTGAGGAAATTGACAAGTCAATTAACCACTTGCAGAAGATCAAGGAAGCCTTACAGACTTCCGGTAATCAGCTACGCTTAGCCAATAACAAGGCTCAGGAACTGACAGTCAAGAAACTGACTAGAAACAATCCGACGATGCAGGCTAAGTTTGAAGAACTTAAGAAACAGTAAGGAATAGAAATGGGTATATTTGATCTGTTTAAGAAAAATGACAAAAAGCCTGTTTACAGTAGAAAGAGCTTCATAAATGACGATGTGACCAACTACTATGATGAAAAGGGAAAAAGGATCGGTTTTGGCCGAAAAAGCATCATTGATTCAGACAAGACTAATTATTACGATGCCAATGGTAAAAAGATAGGTTACAGTCGCAAGAGCTTTTACGATTCAGACAAGACCAATTTCTACGATAACTCCAGAAAGAAACAGGGCTACAGCCGTAAGAATATCTTTAATTCAGACTTGACCAGTTTCTTTGATGATAAGGGTAATAAGACTGGCGAAAGTCGTAAGAGCAGTGTATTTGATGATATTGATATTTTCAAAAAGAAATAACTCGTTATGATTTTTTGACTCTACATTCAGAAAGGACATTACTATGCCATATGTTGAATTAAACACAAACACTACAATTGCAGATAAGGAAACGATTTGCCGTGTGATCACTGAAAAGATCGTTGCCATTGAAGGTAAGAAACCTGAAAAGACAATGGTTAAGGTAAGTGATGATCAGTTCATGTATTTTGACTTAAGTACGGGAAAGTGTGCCAGAGTAAAGATCGATCTGTTCCGTCCTTCTTCTTTTGAGGATAAGACTGAATATTTCAAGGAGATAAGCGAACTTTTAACCTCATCCTTAGGTATCCCAGCCAACAGAATATATCTGTCATTTGCGGAATATCCTGAGTGGGGCAGTAATAATAATTACAGAAAGTGAGGAACGTATGAAAAGAAAGCACATGATGATAGCCTGCGGTCTTGTCGGTATTATGCTCGTTGCTGCGCTGGTAATTATTCCTAATAAGAAGACAGAATTAAAGGCAGGCACTTATGCTCATCCTGGTTTTGGCAGTGACGCTGTCATTATCATAAAGGAAGATGGAACCTACACATATAGTCCTGGCGCATTAAGCAGTTATTTCGGTGCCGGCTCCTGGAAGTTAAAAGGCGATAAACTGTACCTTACTTCAAGTTTGGAGGGTGAGATCTACTTCAAGGTCGAAAATGATACCATTACCGCTGTTGAAGAGACAAAGGACAGAGCCAATTACATGGCCCCGATAGAAAAGGGAGAAGTATTTACTTATAAGAACTGACAGGCATTACTGAAAGGTAATGCCTGTTTTTTGCATATGTTTAATGACCCTAGAGCAATAAAATGCTCTGCTTTTTAGTTTCAAATATGTTTTAATAATATTGAGGGAATTAATATGAATTTTTACGACTACATAATCTGGAGAGGAGACATTACCTTTGACAAGTCTCCGTTTAACATCGTTGATAATCTGTTGTTTTCATATGCCGCTTACACTGACTTAAGAGGGGTTATTAAGGAAGGTGAAGCAATGACTGTTCATGACGCAGCCGAGAAATTCTTTGAGACTCATACTGAAGAAGAATGTCTGAAGTCAGGCAGTCTCATTGCACATTCACCGGTTGTTTTAAGAAGAATGGGTGAATCAGCCAGATTCGGTAATCTTCTGATAACTGATTATGTCAGAGACATCAACGAGGAAGAAACCCAGCAGTTCAGTGCCATGCATTTCAACATTGATAAAAAACTTGCCTATGTCGCTTTCTGCGGCACCGATGATACCATTGTCGGCTGGAAGGAAGATTTCCAGATGTCATACAGGACTGTTAAGTCACAGATATTATCGGCCGAATATCTTAATAAAACAGCTAAGAAAGCTTTCCATACCTATATCATTGGCGGACACTCAAAGGGCGGTAACCTGGCAGTATATGGGGCAATGAAAGCCAATGCACCGGTTCAGAAAAAGATCTTAAGAATCTACAGTAATGACGGTCCTGGCATTTCTGACATTGCCATGGACAGTAAGAAATTTAATCAGATCAGTAACAGGATGATAAAAGTACTGCCTGAGTTCAGCGTCTTTGGTATGTTATTTGATAATCACGAACCTAAGATCGTCATAAAGAGCGGCATGAATGGCTTATATGAACATGATGCCGTAGGATGGCAGGTAAGAGGCACAGACTTTGAGAGAGGTCAGCTGTCCGATGACTGTATGGTCATTCAGGAAGTGCTTAACGAGTTCTTACAGACCATGACCATCAAGGAAAGAGAAGAAATGGTTAATGAAATGTATTCGGTATTTGTGAAAGCCGGAATAGAGAATACCACTGACTTCACCCAGAAGGGCATACCGCTTGTTCTTAAGTTCCTTAAGGAAGCGACCAATCTGAATGAAAACGCCAAGGAGGGAGTGGAAAAACTCTTACAGGTCTTAGGTAAGAACATTTCCGAAAAGGCTGAAGATGCCGTAAAGAAAAAAGTCAGAGACGTAACGGAAAAGTTACCTGACTTCTTAAAGAATCCAATTCATAAGAAACTGGAAGAAAGCGAAGAAAAAGATGCTGAATGATCAGCATCTTTTTACATGTTATTTCTCTGGTGCAGGAAACCTGCGATTATCAAGGTAAGGAATACCACAAAACCAACGATGCACAGAATTGCCATGTATGTATTACCACTGTGATAATACACCAAAGCGTAGTGAATCAGGGCATATTCTATTAAACCATATAGGATTATGACTATGGCAGCGAATGAATAACGTATAGGGGTAGGCAGGTTATATATGTAAAGAACCTTAAAAAGCATTCCAAAAAGGAATTCAACTAATACATTGGCTATCCAATCCGTTATTTTCGCAAACATGATCGCTATCTCCTTAAACAAATTTTATCATGATTTAAAGTATATTGAAAACCTAGGATGATGGCATTCATCATATCGACTGAAGATCATTGGGTTTTCTGCCAGAATTAATATAAACTATTTGCTTAATTTTGTATTATTGTCGATGATATAATAAACGGGTAAGAAATCTATATTTGGGAGAACTCAACATGAAAGTAACATTTTTTGGAACAACGACATTACTGTTTGATGACGGAAAGGATCAGATCCTGTTTGACTGTCATTTTACCAGACCGTCTTTATTGAAATACATTGGCGGCAGTGAACCTACTGATACAAAGCTGGCCGATGAACTGCTTAAGCTCCATAAGGTAGACAGACTGAAAGCCATATTCGTATCACATACTCATCATGACCATGTCATGGATGTACCGTATGTAGCCAATAAGACAGGGGCAACTGTTTATGGCTCCTACAGTGCCATGAATGTCTGCAGGGGTGGTAATGTAGATGAAAGTCAGATGGTTGAATTCAAGGCTGAGGACAGTTTTGAAGTAGGGGACTATAAGATCAAGGTCATCAAGTCATTACATTCAAAGCCAACGATCTTAAACAATGACCTGGGTGAGACTATTGATGAACCATTAGTTCAGCCTGCCAAATTAAGAAACTACAAGGAAGGCGGCTCTTATGACTTCTATGTAGAACATGGCGACAGGAAGTATCTGATCAGACCTAGCTTCAATTACATTGAACACCAGCTTGACGGCTATGAATGTGATGTACTCTTCTTAGGTGTTGCCGGCTTAGCCAAGGCAGATGAAGCAACGGAAAAGAAGTTCTTTGCGGAAACAGTAGAAAAGGTTAACCCTGAATTGATCATTCCGTTACATTGGGACAATTTCTTCAGCAGACTTGATGAGCCGATCATCGGCATGCCAAGCTTTGTTGAAAAAACAGAGGTCGTATTCTTCAAACTTGCTAAGTACTGCGAAGCTCATGACATCAACTGTTACATTCAGATTCCAAGAACAAGTGTTGAATTATAAAATAAAGGCTATTGCTCGTAAGCAGCAACAGCCTTTTCAAATCTTCAGTAAATTCCTTGCGTAATGACTCTGGTTGGAGTATCTCTAAGGAGTCCAGTAATTGCTGGGCAAGGAACTTTGCCCCGGTTTTTGAGGTGGAAACATTGAACACGTAGTAGTCATTCTGCGGATACATGAATAAATCAGTACCAAAGATGTCAATTATCTGGTCAATGATCCTTTCCTTGCAGCGGAAGGTAACTCTTTGCATTTCCCCGGTATACATGAACAGCTTGTTTCTGGCATATTCATAGGCATCCTGGTTTTCCCTTAATGGGTTTACCGGTTCATTCAGGATTACAGCCCGGCTGATCCTGTCGATTCTGTAATGAATGAACTGGCCCGGGTGATGCTTGCTGGTAACGATCATGTAGGCACGGCTGTCGGCATAGACAATGTATCTTGGTTCAACTACATATGGTTCCTTTCTTCTTGGAACCATTTTCTTATTCTGATCGTATTTCATGTAGGTGAACTTGATTTCCTTCTTGTCTCTGATGGCTTCCGAGATGAGGGAAATGTTATACATTAATTCCTTATTAGGGGTCTTCTGAGTATTTGGCATGTAGACACTGTCAATGAATTCATTGGCCTGGTACTTGCTTAATGTTTTTAACAGCTTGCCGATTAATTCATTGCTCTGCTTTTCAGAAATGAAGTGAGAAGCATGAATGGCGTTGCATAACAAAAGAATTTCACCTTTCTCAAACTGTCTTTCTTCCAGATAATAGCCCTTGCCATTGTCGTCAAACTTACTGATCACATAACCATTCTGTTCCAGCATTTCAATGTTTGAGTAAATTGTTCTTCTTTCAACGGTGATATTGTATTTCTTCTGCATCAGATCCTGTAACTGCTTGGCGTTGAGAATGTGCTCCTCATCACTGTAGGTTACTAAGATGTCGAGTAAAGCGATCAGACTCTGTTTCTTTTCTGCCATGATGTTCACCTCTAAGTTAATTATAATGCTCTGGCAGTTTTTTTGCACTGGGCATGTTGGAAAATGATGCCATAAGAGGTGAAAACATGAAAGAACTTTATATTACGATCACACACGTTGACTTATATTGCGGGATTGAAAACATCAAGACAGGTGACAGAATAACAATTAAGAAGGAACCGGAAAACAGATACGACGATGAGGCCATCGCCGCTTATTGCCAGCACGACCTTAAATGTGGCTATGTTGCCAACTCAGTAAGAACAGTTGCCAGAGGCACTTATTCAGCCGGCAGACTCTATGACAGGTTTGATGAAACAATGGAATGTGTTGTCATGTTCATGATTGGTGATACAGTAATAGCCAGAATTGATGATAACAACTATGTCGTTTCGGAATGATTGATTAGCTGATGCTAGTTGATTGAGGATATGAAAATGTTGTGCTAGTATTTTCTTATAAACCGAAGGGGGAAAATATAATGAGCAAGACTTTAGTGGCTTTTTTCAGTGCAAGCGGTGTTACTGAAAAGGTTGCCGGCAGACTGGCAAATGTTTTACAGGCTGACCTGTATGAAATCAAACCGGAGGTAAAGTACACTTCAGCCGACTTGAACTGGAGAGATAAGAATTCACGCAGTTCAGTGGAAATGAGTGACAGAACCAGCCGGCCAAAACTGGCAGACAATGATGCCGGCATAAATAAATACGATACCGTTTATGTTGGCTTCCCAATCTGGTGGTATCGTGAACCGTCAATCATTGATACATTCATGGAAAGCTATGACTTTACTGAAAAGAAAGTGTATGTATTTGCGACCAGCGGCGGTAGTGATCTTGGTGAAGCAGCTGAAAACATACAGAAACTGGCTGTTGGGGCAAAGGTAAAGAAACTTGGCAGATTAAAGGCCAATGTTACTGAAAAAGAATTGAGTGACCTTTTAGGGGTACGTTAGTGGCAGAAATGCCACTAATTTTTTTGTATAATAGAGTAAACGAGAGGTAGGTTTATGAGCAAGAAATCATTCAGAAACATGATGGCCTATGAAATATATCCAACATCTTTTTATAACAGTAACGGTGATGGCATAGGTGATTTAAAGGGCATAACAGAAAAACTTGATTATGTAAGTGGCATGGGTTTTAATGCCATCTGGCTTAACCCGTTTTACAAGTCACCGTTTAAGGATGGCGGCTATGATGTAGAAGACTTCTTTGACGTCGATCCCCGTTTCGGTAATATGGTTGACTTCAGATCAATGGTAAACAGGGCTCATGAATTGGGAATTAGGATAATTGTTGACCTGGTGGCAGGGCATGCCTCATTTAATAATAAGGACTTCTTAAAAAGTGCGGAAGCGACCAGAAACGAGAAAAGTGATCTGTTCATCTGGAGTGATAACCCATGGGCCAAGGGGGATGGCATGATCTCCGGCATGTTTGACCGCCATGGCTGTTACAAGGTTAATTTCTTTGCTCATCAGCCAGCTTTTAACTATGGCTTTAAGGAAATAGATGAGCCTGCCTGGCAAATGTCCTACAAGGATGAAAGAACACTGTTAGCCAGAAACTATCTGCTTGATGTAATGAGATTCTGGTTAGGCAATGGGGCTGATGGTTTCAGAGTAGACATGGCTGACTCCTTGGTTAAGAATGATGACGATAAGAAGGCAACCATTGAAGTATGGAAGTGGTTATTTAAGAAAATAAGAAAGGAATACCCTGAGGCATTCTTTGTCAGTGAATGGTCTTATCCTGAGCGGGCCTTTGAAGCAGGCTTTGACGCTGACTTTGTTTTGGACCATTGGGATAACTTCTATCACAGATTCTTCAGAAGTGATGAAAATACGAGAGGAACCTCAATTATCAATGGCGGTAATGATGTTGAATTCACCTTGAAGGACTTTAAGGAAAGATTTGCGGCAGCCGAAAAAAAGAAGAGCTATCTGGCTCTTATCAGTGGCAATCATGACAGCTGGCGTATTGCCAATTATCTTAATGATGAACAGTTAAGAATGTTCTATCTGATGCTGTTTACTTTGCCTGGCATACCGTTTGTCCTGTATGGTGATGAAATTGAAATGAAGACATCAGACATCTCGTCCAAGGATGGCGGCTATCAGAGAACCGGCACCAGAATACCGATGATCTGGAATGATGAAGAACCATATCATGGCTTTACAGATGGTAAGGAACCATATTTACCGTTTAGTAAGGAAAACAAAGTTTCAGCAGAACAGGCAGTCAATGATGAAAACTCCTTATATCATTACATCTGTAAGCTTACAGCCCTGAGAAATAAGATAAGTGATCTGAAAGATCCTCATGTTGAGGTAAAGGAAGAAAACAGGGTATTTACCTTTACAAGAGGTAAGTATCTCTTAATAAGCAACATGTCGGAAGAAGAATATGAGTTTGAAGGGAAGGTAGTTTTCAGCAGTAAGAAGTTCAAGGGTAAACTGCCGCCACAATGTGCCGTATTAGTTAAGAAAAGATAAAAAACACGGGAGCCAATTGGCTCCCATTATTATTTCCAGTTGAAGTTTTCCTTACCGGCTCCAAGTTCAAAGTGACATTTGATTATGCCTAAGTCTATCTTAAGGCAACTGCCTATTAAACCCGGCTTGGCTGACACCGTATTGTCATCATTAAGTGTCAATTTGAATTTCTGCTGGTTTACGGCTGTAGGAGCCAACAGAGCAGCTTCTACGCCTCTTTTAAACCAATCCGGACAAGTATCAGTGAGATTACTTACATCTCTTACAGGCTTGTTTCTGTGGGTTACACCCTGGTTTTTGCCATAGCCTAAGGCGATGATGATCACTTCGGTTTCACCTGGATTTAGGATGGCCTTGCTCTTGCCATGAGTTAAGGCAACCCAGCAGGTATTCAAGCCTGATTCCTGAGCCTTTAAAACCAGTAATTCACCATAGTAACCGCATCGTTCTTCCATGTCGCTGGCTTTCTTACCGATCATGGCAATGTAATTGGTACAGTTTTCAAACCTGCCATAATGAGCTATTCTTGAATTGAAACAATCCGGTTCATCATAGATTATCTGCATGTGCAAATTACCTTGTCTGTTTAATTCAGCAGTGTAATCATCCAGCTGTTTTCTGATTTCTTCAGGTATTGGTTTACTGAGATATTGCCGGACACTGTGTCTGGCTTTCATTAATTCAATTATTTCACTCATGTTAATAGTTGTTTCTGGCATATAATGCCTGCATCTTTTCGTAGAATTTCTGATCTTCTGAACCATACTTTTCGGTACATTCATCAAGAGCAGACTTATAGAGTTCGGTATTGATGTGATCTTCAATGTTTATCTGCTTGGCAGATTCATCTAACAAGCCCAAACTATCCATGTAGTTCCAGGCTCTTAATACTGATTTCTTCATAGGATCGGTATTTAAGTCGAAACGTGGGTTATCGAGGTAGGCTCTGACATACTTTTCTTCCATGCTTATCTGCTTAGCTGTGAAAGCAACGGTTTCTTCATGATGAGTATCATAGTATTCCATGGCTCTGATCCAGCATCTTAATAAGGCCTTTAAGGTATTGGGATTTGCGTTGACCCATTCGGTTAAGGCCTCTGCACGGCAACATGAGTAATCCGGTAAGATGTCAGCAGCGTAAGTAACGATCTTTAATTCCGGGTCACTTAATACTTCATAGTTAAGAGCTGTTCCTACCAAGCCATAGTCAGCTTCGCCATTCTTAACGGCCCTGATACGGTCCATCTGGTCTTCAGGCTGATACCAGTTAACCTGCTTCAAAGGTTCATAGCCCATGTCATATAATGGACCGCTGATGCAATAGAGGTTAGGTTCACATGCCATTGTCTTGCCGATGAGATCTTCAATGCCGTTCCATTCATTTTCAACTCTGGTAAATACCGGCATGCACCCGGTTAAGAGGTAGCCGCCAAATATGGTGATGTCCAAACCGGAAGAGATCTCCTGCAAAGGTAAGTTGGTACCGGAATTTGAGGCAATATCAATAATTCCGTTTCTAAGACATTCAAAAACCTCAGCATCAGTATCAACATGGACATATTCAACTGTTAAGCCTTCTTCAGCCAGATAACCCTGAGCTTCCGCAATGGAATTGAGTATGTGGCCGGAGTCATTTAAGGCCAGACGTATAACCGTTGTTTCAAGCGGTTCTTTCTCTTCCTGTTTTTCTTCATTATTGGCACAGCCGCTTACTAACAGAAGGGCAGCCATAAGCATAATCAGTATCTTTTTCATTTTACTTTTCCTCCTGCTTGTTTTCTTCAGCCGGCTTTGTTTCTATTTTCTTTACGGTATCGGCAGGCTGGTTAGCTATCTTGATGCCGTATTCATTAAAGATCTGTAATAATGACTTATTGAGGTATCTGCTTAAGTCATTAACATATTTTTCGGTACATCTGGCAATGACGGTAACGGTAAAGCGTCTTTCAGCCAGTTCGGATACACCGAGGTTGGTTGGACCATCGAGGATCCATTTATTCTTATCCTTCAGCAGTGGTAATTCATGCTCAAGTACCTTTTCAACATAATTGATATCCTGACCGTATTCCAAACCGATCGTTGCGGCCGCAACTGAAGTTTCCTTGGTCATGTTAAGTACACCGGAAATTTCACTGTTATTGAATATCTTGACATTACCGCTGCCGGTAATCTTGGTAGTACGTAAGCCAATGTCAGTTACCGTACCACGGAAACCGTTGATCGTAACGATGTCGCCAACTCTGAATTCGCCTTCAAAGACGATGAAGATACCGGCGATGATGTCCTTGATGAGTGACTGGGCACCTAAGCCTATTACCAGAGACAGGATACCGGCACTGGCTAACAGGTTAGGGGAGTCAACACCAAATAAGTACAGACAGTAGAATACTGCGGTTATGGCACCGCCATATCTTACAATTGAAAGGAACAGATGACCAAGAGTTTCTCCCTGAGTTCCTAACAAGTTAGTAATCAGACGTACAGGAATCTTTAACAGCTGAATGGCAATTACGGTTACGGTAATTACCATGATCGCTGCACTTAAGGCAAATACGTTAGGTGATTTGTCCCAGTTACCAGTGAATATGTAGCTGATTACTGAATCGCCGCCTGACACGTTATTAATGCCGATCGCTGATAATACAAAGTACAGAATCGGGATGGCGATCATCCAGCCTATGATGGCTCCTAACTTCATCTCTGGTGAACGCTGGTTCCAAGGAATGCGCTGATTGTTCCAACGGGTCATGGCTCTGGTCGTGCTGGCTGATCTGCCGGAAGGTAAGACGATGTTGAAAATCAATGAGTTGAGATCTTCATCTACCTTGATGTCATCCCATAAGTCATAGACTTCTTCTTCCTTGTGCTGCACCGTTATGATCGCCAACAAGACAGTTATTAATACCAGACATACAGCAGCCGTAATGGCTGAGATCGTTCCTCTGGTAGTAAACATGTTACTGGCTGGTAAGGCTGTAGCGATATAGTAATCTGAAGCTGTATTGGTATATTGATTTACCATGTAACGGAAAAACTGGAAGTACTGAACACCATTGATGCGGTTAAAGCCATAATAGGTTTCACCGCTGAATGCCTTATCAGATATGCCCAGATCCTTGGCGGTGCGGCCAATGCTGCTTCTGACAGGCGAATATACACAGGTATGATCACTTGTCGTATCAAACATGATTATTGCGCCGCCTGATAACATTTCTGTTGACAGAATGTATTCAGCGTTTGTGGTTTCAGTAATCGAACTTGCCAGTTGCTGATCGAGTCCGATCTGTAATAATGATCTGTGCTTGGTAATGCCGCCGGCATTTGTGACTCCAGAGACACCCTCAGCCTCGCAAGCCTGTTCAAATTCATATCTGGATACATATCTGGTATTACCAGAAGCATCAACGGTTGTATAGTAATGCATTACGATGCCAAAGTACTGAGCATTTTCTCCCAGATCATCAGTCATTGATGTCTGCAGATAGCTGTCAGTTCTGCCATCCAGTATCTGACGGAATGGGTAGGACTGGGCTGATTCATCCTGACTTAAGGTGAAGAACCAGTTACCGGTACTTGTGGCTATCGTATGGCCGTTTTCATCATAGATGTAAATGGAATTTATTTCATTGTCCTCACACAGCTTCTTAAGTTCAGCTGAGTAGGCAACAGACTTCAGACGGTTGCCTTCATCATCATTTATGTAATGCTTGTTTCCATTCTCATCGTAGGCTACATGGTAATATTCTGAAGATGCATTTAAAGCTTGCGGGTTTTCTTCAACGAAGAATTTAACCAGCTTGGCCGTTGAAAGGAAACGTGAATTATAGTAGTCCTCAATTACTTTCTGGCTGTCAATGTTTTCTTCGTAACGTCCGGTAACTTCCTGTAAGATGACATTTGACTTGTCTACGCCTTCCTCAATTTCCAGAAGAGTCTGAGTGTAGAATGATATGCCGTAAACGGTGAGTATGCCGATTAGTATCAGCGGGAATACTCTGCTGAATACTGATTTATTGAAGTAAAGTGTCTTTTCAGAATTCTTGTTAATTGGGATTCTTTCTGTTTTTACGCCCTGACGGATGTAGTCATTACGGACAATTATTGAATAAACAAGACATAATGACATTATCAGAACAAAGCCCATTATTGACCATAACAGTACATATTTGTCCTTTGAAACTACTGTTTCAGCCTTGGCAGCAGCTACGATGACCGTATCTTCACCAAAGGCCTTGGAAGTACAGTAGTACTTTTCATCCAGTATTGTCTGGGTACCGTTATAACCATCTTCCATTACTTCCTGGTTAAGACCGGTGGTAAAGGCATTTTGCCCGGTGAGGAAATCTGCACCGTTCTTATAATACAGGAACAGATCATCAGTACGGCTGATGGCAAACAGGAAACCGTCGTTGATGGCTCCCATTCTGCTTAATACGGCAGATACATCCTTTAATGAGGCGATTCTTTCATCAAGGGCCCAGCTGCTGGTACCGATGGCTAAGACATATTCCTGGTCATTATAAATAAATGGCTTTGAGTAGAAGTAGTAAGTGCCATGCTGGTTCTTAACTTTTTCTGGAGCCAGTGTGCCATCATCCTGACGGCAGTACTTCAGAATTCTGTTCAGGTTTTCCTGAGTCATGTGGGAGCTTGCGGCAGGGTTAATGTCATAGAGACTTGGATCAGGACTTATGACAACTTTTCCTTCCTTGCTTAACAGATACAGATAGGCGACGCCATCAGGATCGGAAAGCTCATCAAAGATCTGAGACTTGATTTCATTGTCATTATTCTGCATCTTCTCATATAAGCCTCCGGCTAACAGGTGATCGATGTTATCAAGAGTCTGCCAGTTACCTTCATGGAAGATCTTGGTCAGATCATCCGAATTTACCGTGTTCTTGTCTAACAACGTTGTTACTTCTGAAAGGGCAAGGTTATTGTTATCACGCTGTTTCTTAAGAGAAGCATTTCGCTGTACATTTCCCAATATCAGAGCAATCAAAATGGCTCCTACAACTATTGGCAGGAGATATATCGCTATCTTATAGGAAAGAATAAATCTTCCTTTTTTCTTTTTTACGTTCTTATTCTCTATATCCTTATTTTGATCCATGTTATTATTCCTCATGCGCAAACTTTCCTATTATTATTTTAATCATATTAATTATTAATTAACAAGAATTATCAAAAATATAAACATTAGAGTAACTCTAAATATTCAAAATTGAAACATGTTTGTGTCACTTGCGATCATAACACTATTAAAAAAATGTTTTTATTACCATTTGGTAATGAAGAGATGAAGCTGACAATCTTATGTGCAGCAGCCTGTCCGGTAGGCAGTAATGTTTCAGTCTTTGCCCAGCAGTATGACAGGGATTATACAAAGGCTGTTGAATATGTATGCGTATCTACGATTCATTGTCTGATCACCTTACCGCTGATCATATTCCTGGCAACACATTTCATCTAAATAAAGATGCCGCTGATATACAGCGGCATTATTTGTTTATTTGAGATTGGTTATTATTTTCTCCTGACTGCTCTCATAGCATCAAGGAACATGGCAATAGGTGTGCCGATCATTAATATAACTGCCCAAAGTAAACCTCCGAAAAATACTGACATTCTTTTACCTCCCAGCTACCTTGTAGCTTACTAACAGATGAATTAAATCATCTTCGATTATATGATGACATAACCCATGGCATAAAAAGTGTACTGTCATAAAGATTTTTGAAAAAAAAGAAAAGTTATTCCAATTAATGATTTAATGTTTATAATTGAAATATCTATTAATCTTATAAGGAGTTTGCAGAATGAAATACAAGGGAGTAATATTTGATCTTGATGGTGTAATCTGTTTTACTGATGAATATCATTATGAAGCCTGGAAGGCCTTGGCTGACAGACTGGGCATTTATTTTGATAAGGAAATAAACAATCGCTTAAGAGGAGTTTCCAGAATGGCAAGTCTGGAAATCATTCTGGAAAGAAGTGATGTCACTTACAGTCAGGAAGAAAAGGAAGCCTTTGCAACGGAAAAGAATGATAACTACAGAGAAATGTTAAAGAACATGAGCGAAAAGGATCTGAGTGATGAAGTAAGAGATACCCTGAATGAATTAAGAAACAGAGGATATTTATTAGCTATTGGCTCAAGTTCCAAGAACACTAAGACCATCCTGAATCAGATTGGCCTGGGTAATTTCTTTGACGCCATAAGTGATGGAACCAACATTACAAATTCAAAGCCTGATCCAGAAGTATTCCTGAAGGCAGCTGAATTTATTAATCTGAAACCAGAGGAATGTGTAGTTGTAGAAGACGCCAGGTCAGGTGCTGAAGCAGCTTACAGAGGTCACTTTGCCTGTGCGGGAATAGGGGAAGCAGCTGAATATGAACATACAGATTATCCTTTAAACACATTCAGCGACCTTCTAAAGGTGTTATAAATCATTAAAATGTCTTAATTGCAGGAGAAATTCCTGCTTTTTTATTGAAAAAAATGATTTTTTTAGAAAAATCGTGTTGACATAATGAAAACGCTTAACTATACTATTGTCAAGAACTTTAATAAAAGTATTTAACAAAAGATAGGAGAGGAATCATGAAAAAATTAGTTGCACTTTTATTATCAATCCTGATGGTATTCAGCTTTGCTGCATGTAACAAAGAAGGCGGCTCTGAAGAAGGTAAGACAGATGATAAGGTTATCATCGGTTATTCTTTGAACTCAATGGACGCTACAATGAAGACAATGGCTGACTACTTCGAACA
>JAFRLB010000094.1 GCA_017431405.1 Erysipelotrichaceae bacterium
CTGTTTGCGTTTGCGGGGGCAATGGCAGCATCGTATGTAGTCTCAAAACCTGTCAGTAATAAGCTGATACAGGACACATTAGTAAAAGAAAGCACGACATATACGACCGATGATAATGGTTCAGACATTGTGAAATACAGTGACATGAATCAGCAGGATGTAATAGACATGTTTAATATTACGGTTTCAGTAAAAAATGTTGCAGAGATATTCATAATTGAAATCACGGCCTTACTGGTTTCACTGTTATTGCCTATGGTATTAATTGTTCAATTAAAACCTAAAAAAGTTCTGCTGGGAGGTGAATAGTAATGAGCATCTTGGAAGTAAAGAACATAACATACTATTATCAGGATGTAAGAAACAAAAGAGTAATATTGGATAACCTTGATGCTGAATTTGAAAAAGGTCAGTTCTATGCCATCCTGGGAGAATCAGGAAGCGGTAAAACTACTTTCCTCTCTTTGATAAGTGCTCTTGATTCTCCTAAGGAAGGTACCATTCTTTATGAAGGAAAGGACATCAAGGAGATAGGTTATGAAAGATACAGAAGAAACTGCATCGGCATAGTCTTTCAGAACTATAACCTCATCCAGTACATGACAGCAGTAGAGAATGTATTGGTAGCGATGGGCATAACGGAGAATAAGATAGAGGGAAACAAGAAGGAAGTGGCTTATAAGATGTTAGAGGAATTAGGAATAGACAAGGAGACGGCAGACAGAAGAGTAAACAGGCTTTCAGGGGGAGAGCAGCAGAGGACAGCGATAGCTAGAGCGTTGAGTACTAATGTGGACATCATCATGGCTGATGAGCCTACGGGGAATCTGGATCATGAGACAAGTGAGGGGATAATAGAATTATTCATGAAATTAGCTCATGAGAGAAACAAGTGCATAATCATGGTCACTCATGACTTGGCCATTGCCGATAAGAGTGATGTGATATTAAAGCTTGATACCAAGAAGAAACAGTTTGAAGTCATAGACAACAGGTTGGAATTCGTGGTTGAATAAGGAATTCAACCTGCTTTTACATGTTGAGGCGATACTCTCGAGGTGTGAGCTGATAGTTCTTCTGAAACAGCCGATAAAGGAGCAGATGGCTCTGTTATTTTGGCAAGAAACGGAGTCTGCTCCTTTACTGTTATACCATGTCTCCCTACCAACTGGCACCTATCTTTTTTACTTTGTCAACAGGCTGAAAGGTGCAGATTTCTGCACCTTTTTTCTTTCTGTTAAAGACCGAGATCTTCTTCTCTTTTTTTCTGTATGTCAGAACCGGCTTCGGTCATTCTGTCCCGTACTGCCTGAGAGGCCATGGATCCGCCCATGGATCTGAAGGCTGATACAAATACGGCACCCAGGCCGCCGATTATGACGATGGCAAGTAATATTTCCATGTTCAGTCCTCCTGTCGTGTTCTTTTCTGCGAATATATGTTAATTATAGCACCGGAATATGAGAAGATAAAGTGACAGCGTCATCACGCCTTAAGCCGGTATTCCCTCGGTGTAAGCTGATAGTTCTTCTGGAACAGCCGGTAGAAGAAACTCAGGTTTTCATAACCGATGTTCAGGGCTATTTCTTCAACTGTAAGAGTGGTATTTTTTAACAGGAAACAGGCCTGGTCGAGTTTACGCGCTTCAAGCAACTGCTTGAAGGTGGAACCGGTCTGTTTTTTTATTATCCTTGAAAGTGTGTAGATATCCATTTTGTGGTTGTTCGCAAAAACTGACAGTGAAGCATCTTTATACTCAGTATCAATGTATCTGAGTACTTCCATGGTTATCTGCTGGTCAAATGAATTATTGGATATTTCAATGTCATCAGAGTGATTGATCATTGAAAGAAATAACAGACCCATGGTTATCTGGTTCATGCTTCGTTTATTTGGCTCATCTTCCAGTAAGTTCCATATCAGGTTTTCCAAAAGATTCTGTACCGGCACGATATTACTGGCATGAAAATACAGATAGTTTGACTTCTGATCCTTTAATGTTAGGGTACTGATGATGAAGTCTCTTAAGGCACTCTGTTCGGCTGATATCATTTTGAATGCTTCATCAAAAAACTGCGGTAAGACCATGAAGTTTACTGCGATGTCATTTTCAGAAGCTGGCATTATTTCCTGAATGGCGTGCTGATTAAGGAAAAGCAGGTCGCCTTCCTTTAAAACTATCTTCTCATTATCAATGAAGTGAGTTGTTTCACCCCTGACCATGTAAACGAACTCTACATAGTTATGGGTATGTTTCGGGAAGTGAATGAATCTGGTATGCGGTCTTATGTCGATTAGTTTACCGTTCTTCAATACTCTTGACGAGTCTATTTCATTCTTGCGGTCATCACTGTAGTAAAGAGCCCGGTCTACGGTCTTGCGCCCAGCCAGGATCTCCTTTTCCTCATTGGTTATTTTACTTAGTTTGTTTAATAACAGTTCATTCATACTCCTATTATAGCTCAAAGTGCAAGAAAGGACAGTTTTTTGTTTAAACAAGGTTATAAAAATGTAAGGGCTTTCCCTTTAGAATGATAGTATAGAAAGCTATGAGGATAATATTATGAGCATTGAATCAAGATATGCAGAAGCAAGAGAAATGTACAGGGCCATTGGTGTTGATACCGATAAGGCTTTGGAGGAATTAAAGAAGATTAAATTAAGCATGCACTGCTGGCAGGGTGATGACGTTCAGGGTTTCGACAGTAAGGGACCTTTAAGCGGCGGTATTCAGACAACCGGTAACTACCCTGGCAAGGCCAGAACACCGGAGGAATTAATGGCTGACATTGATAAGGCATTAAGCCTGATTCCTGGCCAGCATAAGATTAACCTGCATGCATCTTATGCAATATTTGATGAAGGTGAATGGGTAGACAGAGACAAGATTGAACCTAAGCATTTCCGTAAGTGGGTAGAATTCGCTAAGGAAAGAGGACTGGGTCTGGATTTTAATCCAACATGTTTCTCTCATCCGTTAAGTGAAGAAGCTACCTTATCAAGTGAGAAGGAAGAAGTTAGACAGTTCTGGGTAAGACACTGCATCCAGTGCTTAAAGATCTCGGAATACTTCGCTGAAGAATTAGGTCAGCCTTGCATGATGAACATCTGGATCCCTGACGGCTTCAAGGATATACCGGCTGACAGATTCTCACCAAGAAACAGATTAAAGAAATCTCTGGATGAAATCTTAGCTACACCATATGATCATGACAAGGTATACGTTACCGTTGAAAGTAAGGTATTCGGCATTGGTGTTGAATCAATGACTGTCGGTTCACATGAATTCTACATGAACTACGCAGCTAAGAATGACTGTCTGTGTCTGTTGGATACAGGTCACTATCATCCAACTGAAGTTGTAAGTGACAAGATCTCAGCCATGTTATGTTTCTATGATAAGCTGGCTTTACACGTATCAAGACCTGTAAGATGGGACAGTGACCATGTAGTATTATTTGATGATGAGATCAGAGAGATCGCCAAGGAAATTGTCAGAAACGGCGCTGACAGAGTTATGATCGGCATGGACTTCTTTGATGCTTCAATCAACAGAATCGCAGCCTGGGCAATCGGCATGAGAGATATGATCAAGTCACTGTTATATGCTGAATTACTGCCTAATAAGGAAATGGCTCAGTTACAGAATGACCGTAACTTCAGCAAGCTTCTCATGATGAGTGAAGAAATGAAGACAATGCCATTTGGTGATGTCTGGAATTACTATTTGACACAGATGGGCACACCTGTTGAGTGGTATAATGAAGTAGAAGAGTATGAAAGAGAAGTTCTTTCAAAGAGAGGATAATAGAAAATGAAAGTTTTAGAAGCTCAGTTTGTTAAGGATTTTACCAAGATGTGCCATGACGGCTACATGCAGGGCTGGCATGAAGGCAATGGCGGCAACATCAGCTACCGCATGAGAGAATCAGAAGTTGAGAATGTAAGAGAAGAATTAAATGAAAGCGGCGAATGGAAGGAAATCGGCGGACCTGTTCCAGGACTGGCAAATGAATACTTCGTCATGACCGGCAGCGGTAAGTTCTTAAGAAACGTTGAACTGGATTTCGCTGATACATGCTGCATCGTAAAGGTTAATGAAGACGGCACAAAGTACAAGGTTGTCTGGGGCTTGGTAAATGGCGGCAGACCAACATCTGAATTACCGGCACATTTAATGAATCTGGAAAGCTTAAAGGCAAGAGATCCTGAATTAAGAATTGTATATCATTGCCATTCACCTAAGGTAACGGCATTGACATTCGTCTTACCAATGGATGAAGTTATCTGGACAAGAGAATTATGGGAAATGGTTTCTGAATGCTCAATCTTCTTCCCACAGGGTGTCGGTCTTGTTGAATGGATGATGCCTGGCAGCTATGAAATCTCAAAGGCCAGTGCTGAAATCATGAAGACCAAAAACGTTGTCATCTGGGTACACCATGGCATGTTCGCCTGTGGTCATACCTTTGACGAAACCTTCGGTTTAATGCATATCGTTGAAAAGGCAGCTTCCATCTTAGTTGATGTCATTTCAATGGGCGGTGTCAAGAGACAGGCCATCAGCGTTGAAAACTTCAGAGCCATCGAGAAAGTCTTCGGTGTTCACTTTGATGAAAAGTACTTATACGAAAGAAAGTCCAATAAAGTAGGAGAATATTAGAATGAAATATTATCTTGCCATAGACATCGGCGCTTCCAGTGGCAGACACATTGTTGGCTGGATGGAAAATGGCGAATTAAAGACTAAGGAAACCTACCGCTTTAAAAACGGTGTAGAGGAACAGAACGGTCATTTGGTATGGGACATTGAACATCTTGTAAAAGAGGTTAAGGCAGGCATTGAAGTAACCAGAAAAGAATTTGAACTGGAATCACTGTCCATCGATACCTGGGGTGTTGACTATGTCTTAATGAAGCATGATCAGGAATTACTGCCTGTATATGCCTACAGAGACAGCCGTACGGAAAGAGTAATGGATGAAGTTCATTCCATCGTTCCTTTTGAACAGCTGTATGAACATACCGGTTGCCAGTTCCAGCCATTCAATACCATTTATCAGTTATATGATGATAAGAAACAGGGCAGACTGGAAGGTGTAACTGATTTCCTGATGATTCCTGAATACTTAATGTATAAGCTGACAGGTGTTAAGAAGAAAGAATTTACCAATGCTACAACTACCGGCATGATCAATCATGACAGCCTGCAGTTTGACCATGAAATAGTTAAGAAACTTGGTTTACCTGAACAGTTATTCCCGGTTTTAAATCAGCCTGGTACAGAAGTCGGCTATTATGAAGGAATCAAGGTTGTATTATGTGCAACTCATGATACCGGCAGTGCCGTAGAAGGCATTCCAATGGAAGGCAATGAACTTTACATTTCTTCCGGTACCTGGTCATTGTTAGGCGTTAAAACTGAAAAGCCAATTACTGACTTGGGATCAATGAAGGCCAACTATTCAAATGAAGGCGGCGTTGGTTATAACCGTTATCAGAAAAACATCATGGGCATGTGGATCGTCAATGAATTACAGCGCGAATTATGTCCTGATGAAAACATTGGCGACATTGTCAAGAAGTCTGTTGAAAGTAATTATGAAGAAGTTCTCGATGCCAATGATGACAGCTTATTAGCTCCTAAGAGCATGAAGGAAGCCTTTGATAAGCTGTTAGATAAGAAGCCTGAAAATAAGTATGATTATTTCAGATGCGCCTATAAGTCTCTGGCATTGTCATATAAGCAGGCCATTGAAGAGCTTGAAAGTAATACAGGTAAGAAATACTCTGAACTGTACATTGTCGGCGGCGGGGCCAAGAATGCGTTCTTAAATGAATTAACCGAAAAAGCTACCGGTAAGAAAGTAATTGCCTTACCGATAGAAGCAACATCAATTGGAAATCTGATCAGTCAGATTAAAAATGCATAAGAATTTCTCTTTGTAAATATAATGTTTTAAGGAGAAGGAAGGAGTGAATCGGGTAACCGGTTCACTCTTTCTTTCTGAACTATCTTTTTGGGCTTAAACCATATATAATATAGAGGCAACTTTTTGAAATGAGGTATTATGAGAACAATAGAATATAATGATGCACTGACATTAAAATGTCCAGATGCTTTTGAAGAGATGAGTGCTACAGAGCTTAAACAGGTATTTAAGGATGACAATCCTGACCGTAAGGGCTTTTGGAACAGGAAAAGCCATGTCATAATGGCAGTACTGTGGCATACGACAAATAAGCTGATGGTCACCTTATTTGGCAAGCCGAAAGGAATTGCTGAAAGTAATGAATCCCGCTTGAGAAAGATCATTGGCCCGCATGGCTATCATCTTGAAGGTTTCTTTGAAACAACCATCGCTGATAAAAATGCCTATGGCTTCAGCTACACCTACAATGTCGGCGACATTAAGCAGTATTGTAAGACAGTCACAGTCTTCAACAACATTACCTGCTATAACATTTATTTCTACGGGCGCACAGAAAACAGAGAAATTGATGAAGCTACTATCTCTGAAATTCTTAACAGTGCTCAGTTTAACTGAGGAACACACTAATGAACTTGAAAAAAGGATTATCACTCATCGCGTTCGGCTTTCTGTTTCTGTTAGTCGATTTGCATCTGACATTCAACAACTTAACAATCACAATGACACCTGATTTTGTCGGCTGGATCTTACTGACAATGGCTTTCTATGAAATGGGAAGGTATGTAAATGACAAAAGATATCTGGTCATCATATCAATCATCATGGCCGTATTAAGCGGTGCATACTGGCTGTTGGAACTGTTTAAGGCAAACATCGCTGATAATCTCAGTATTGTTAATACGATAATGAACATAGCCAATGCCTTCTACATGTATGTCCTATTTGGCATACTGGTAAGGATTGCCGATAATTACGGCTCAAGAACCAGGGATACTCTCAGTGTATTGCGTTACATCAATCTGGCCGTCAGCATTATTCTGTTAGTCATCGGCTTTTTGATTAACCTGGAAAACTTCAGACAGTTTGTCTGGATGATCACTTTCTCAGGCTTGATAGCCCTGGCCAGCGCCATCGCATCAGCAGTCATACTTTTCAAACTTAAAAATGAAGTAGCATAATAAAAACTTTGTGGTGATCACAAAGTTTTTTTCTATAATAATTGATTTGCGGCACTTGTCTTACGGTAGCTGGTAGGTGTCATGTCATATTTCCTGCGGAAAACTCTGATGAAGTTTTCCGTATTTTCATATCCGATCTGCAAGGAGATCTGAGCTATTGAAAGGGTGGTTGACTTAAGTAATGATATGGCATGCTTCATCCTACTGTCGGTAAGTATTTCCATGAATGACTTGCCGGTTACTTTCTTAATGTAACGGGAAGTATATTCCACTGAATAATTGTACTTTCTGGCCACATCCTTAAGCGTGATGTGGTCATGGTTTTCCTGAATGTAGGCCATTATGTCATAGGCAAGTTCAGCGCCATATGGATTATCTGATGGCATTTCAATGGTGCTTTCATAAAACCTTATCAGCTTGGCAAAGAAAATCGCAAACTGGGATAAAAGAATGGCATCATATTCCTGGTACTTGTTAATGCTCTCAAGCATCATCTGAATGATCAGATCCTTAAGTTCCTGGTCGTTGCCGGTATGAAACATCAGATAGTTATTATCACTGGAATAATGAATACTCTTTAAGAAAAACTCTGACAAAGGGTTGTTCTTGTAATAGGTAGGGTTCTTAAAGACGTTTTCAATTACCTCACTGCTCATGATCATTACTATGACTATGCTTCTGTCCTGTACGGATATCGTATGTGGCGTACCGGGAGGAATGATGCAGAAGTCACCCATTCTTAAAATCTTGCTCTTGCCGGCAACTTCATGGCGGCAGATCCCCTCATAGACATAAAAGGCTTCAAAGTATGTGTGGAAGTGCTTGAATTCCGGCGTGAAGCAGTTATGTTTCTGAATGACTATTCCAACATCAGAATTGGTGAAGAAGTATTCATCACGCATTGCCGGCGGCATTGTTTCCTTTAATTCAGGAATGATGTAGTGCTTTGCGACAACTTCATCAACATCTAATGATCTCAGATATTTTTCAAATGTTTCCTTATTGCCTTTGGCCTGCTGGTACTGGCGGTAGAATAATTCACTGTCATTAAGGCTGTGCAGTTCCTGCATTAGTTCAATTTGGTTCATTATGACCTCCAAATATCAATAAATATCAATTATCTATACATATTTTAATAAATATGGCAAAAAAAATCAATGAAAGCGGTTACTTTTGACAATTTTTGATTTCGGTTGATTGTCTTAACATTAAGGTATAAAGAAATCATCTGTCTGATGAGGTAAACAGAATATGAGAACAATAGTTGAAATTAAAAACATGTCAAAACGTTTTGGTTCCACCATTGCATTATCAAATGTCAGTATCGAAGCTTACGAAGGAGAAATACTTGGTCTTATTGGTGAAAACGGATCAGGCAAGTCTACCGTAACATCGATCTATGCGGGCATGCAGAAATGCGATAAGGGTGAAATGTTATTTGAAGGCAAACCTTGGAGTCCAACAAGCATGAATGATGCTCTGAAGCACGGTGTGGGAATGATCGTTCAGGAAAACGGAACCGTTCCGGGAATCAGCGTTGCGGAAAACATCTATCTGGGAGAAATCAGTGAATATAAGAAGGGCTTATTTATTGACCGTAAGAGTTTAATGGCTGACTCTCAGAAGGCACTGGATGACATTGGGGCCGAACACATTAAGGCAGAGATGGTTACCGGTGCTTTGGATTTCCAGGATAGAAAACTGGTTGAAATTGCCAAGGTAATGGTAAATGATCCAAAAGTTCTGGTAGTCGACGAGACAACGACAGCCTTATCTCAGAAAGGCAGAGACATCATCTATTCAATCATGAATAAGATGAAGAATGAAGGAAAGACAGTTATCTTCATCTCCCATGACCTTGATGAGATCATGAATGTCTGTGACAGATTGACCGTATTAAGAGATGGCAACATCATCAGAACATTCCTTAAGGTAGAATTTGAAGAAAACGCCATCAAGACCTCAATGATCGGCAGAGAATTACAGGGTAATTACTATCGTGATGACTATGGTGATGAAGTAAAAGGCAAGGCCGTACTTAAGGCAGATAACCTGAACAAGGGCAATCAGCTCGTAAACTTCTCATTTGAATTACATGAGGGTGAAATATTAGGTGTTGGTGGTTTATCACACTGTGGCATGCATACACTTGGAAAGGTACTGTTTGGTGCTGAAGGTGTAGAAAGCGGTGAATTCACCATCAGAGGTGAACATGTCAAGTCAATAGCCGATGCCATGAAGAAGCAGGTCGGTTATGTAGCCAAGGACAGAGATACGGAATCACTCAATCTGGATGCCAGCATCAAGGATAACATCGCAATTGCCGGTCTGGACAAGTTCGCAGTAAACAACATGCTGATATTACCGTCAAGAGAAAATAAATACGTTAATGCTCAGATTGAGCAGTTAAGCATAAAGTGTTCAGGGGCAAATCAGTATGTATCGGCACTTTCAGGGGGCAATAAACAGAAGGTAGCTTTCGGTAAATGGTTAGGAAGAGACAGTGAAATACTGATCCTAGACTGCCCGACAAGAGGCGTTGACATCGGCGTAAAGCAGGCAATGTACCAGCTGATGTACAAGATGCGTCAGGAAGGGAAATCCATACTGTTGATTTCAGAGGAAATGGCTGAGCTGATCGGAATGAGCGACCGCATTCTGGTCATGAAGGATGGAGAACTTAAGAAAGAACTCTACCGCAGTAAGGAACTGTCAGAAGCAGATGTAATACAGTACATGATATAGGAGTGAATTATGGATAACGAGAAAATTGTAAGAAAAGAACATGTAAAGAACCTCATATTTCAGATCGCTCCAATCGTAGGACTGTTACTGTTATTTGGCTTATTCATGGCATTTGCGGTCATTAAGGACATCAACATTCCTTACAGCATGAAGAACATCATCAATCAGTCCGTAATTGTCGTAGTTGTCGCAACAGGAGCAATATTCATTTATACCTTAGGCTCATTTGACATCTCATTAGGCGCAAACATGTGTGTAAGCGCTCTGATTGGAGCAATGGCATATAACCGTACCGGCAGTCTGGCGGTAATGATTGGAACATGCATTCTGACCGCAGTACTCATTGCCTTAGTTTGTTCAGTACTGGCATCAGTATTCAACTTACCGGTATTTGTAACAACGATCGCCATGTTATCACTGTTAAATGCGGCCGTATTAATGCTCATTGGCGCAAACGGTACAGGTGACATCATTCAGGTTCCTGCTGAAGCAGTCAGTGCCATAAATACAGTCTGGTTTAAACTGATCATCATGCTGGTTTATCTGGGAATTTGCATATTCGTATTCAATTTCCTGAAACTGGGACGTCAGGAAAAGTTTGCCGGAGGAAATCCTGAATGTGCCAGACTGACAGGCTTAAATAACAGCAAGCTGGCAATCATAGCCTTCATAATGGCAGGCATTGGGGTAGGCTTGGGAGCATTCCTGACCATAACCTATGCACCTACACTATCAAGAAACACGGCATCTAGCGTAGGCATGGATGTAATCATATCAATCGTATTCGGCGGGATGCCGGTATCAGGCGGGGCAAGAAGCAAGATCTATTCAGCAGTAGTAGGTGCTCTGTCCATGACTTTGTTAAGTCAGATAATGCTGATGCTGAATCTGAATTCAGGCATCAGCCAAATGGTTAAGGCAATAATATTCATTCTGGTTGTCTTCATATCAATGTCAGATGGCAGAAAGAGTATTTTACCAAGATAAGAAAACTAAGTAAGGAGGAAAATATGAAATCATTTAAGAAAGTCTTAGTTTTATTGCTTTCATTATTGATGGTAGTCAGCATGTTTGGCTGCTCAAAAGAGGGTGGAGAATCAGGCCAGAAGACTGATGGCATTGATGACAGCAAGAACGTTAAAATCGGCGTATTAGTAGCTGACGCTACAGGTGCTGAAGCATTGGCATTCCGTTCTTATTATGAGAACTACATTCAGAAGCAGTACAATGTAACATTCATGTACTCAGATGAATTATCAGATGCAGCTGCTGAAGCAAGCGCAATCGACAACTTCATCGCAAATAACTGTAAGGCAATCATTTCATTTGCATCAGCAGACAGACCTGCACAGATCAGAAAGTGTGCTGAAAACAAGGTTTACTACGCTGTAGCTACAGGTACTTTATCAGATGATGAATATAAGGAATTCAAGGATAATGAATACTATGTCGGCGCAATCGGACCTGACCTGTATACAGAATTCATGGCTGGCTACAACATGGCTAAGCATTACCTGGATCAGGGCTTTACAAAGTTCGCAGTATTCGGCGGTGCAACACCTTACTATGTTGACATGCACATTTACAGAACAGCCGGTATCTTAGTTGCAATGTGTGAAGCAGGTGGCGGCGATTACAATGGCGCCAAGGACATGGGCCAGATGATCGGTGCAATCTATGGCATGAACTGTCAGTTAGCTCCAGCCAAGATCGGAAACGTTGAATTAGTAAGCTACATTGGCGGTTATGACTTTGACGATGCATGGTTCGGTAAGTTAGCAGAAGCTGCTAATAATCCTGAAACAGAAGTATTACTGGCAGTAGGAAGCGGCTTGGATACATTCGCAGCATTCAAGAGACCAGAACAGAAGTTAGGAACAGTTGATTCTTATACAGCTGACGCTGTTAAGGCTATGGAAGCCGGTACATTAGATTACTTAGCTGGTAAGTTCTCAGCTTCAATCGGTCCTATCTTCATGGCTACATTATCAGCAGTACAGGGCAAGCCAATCAGAACAGCCAATGGCGAAGCATTAGCATTATCACAGGGTTACTGGGTTGCTACATCAGCTGATCAGGCAAAGGAATTCTATTCAGTTGATTCATCTACAACAGATCCAGCTTACACAAGACCAATGCTTGATAAGTACTTCGGTGCTGCATACGATGACTTTGCAGCATTCGTAGGTGCATATTCATACGAAGAAATTCAGAATTTAAAGAAATAAACAGAAACACATTTAAACAAATAAAGAGGTAATTTTATGACAAAGGGAAAGAAACTGGCAGGTACAATAGCGATTCCTGTAATGACATTGTTAATAACAACCGTCATCTGCCTGGCTAAAGGGGTAGTAATGTTTGAGAATGGATTAAACTGGTTAACATTTGTCCGTGCCGTTGCCAATGTTTCACTGGTGACATACGCACTGTCAATCAATTTGAATTCAGGCAGATTTGATTTCTCAGTAGGATCAATAGCTCTGTTGTCTTCAGTGTTCAGTTCAATGATCGCTGTTAATAACAACTTAGGGCCAATTGTAATGCTGCTTCTTTCCCTTGTCTTTGGAACTCTGCTGGGACTGTTCAGCGGTCTGGTTTACATTACCGTAAAGCTTCCGCCTATGATCGTCTCACCGGGAGTTGCCCTGTTCTATGAAGGGCTGGCATATTCAGTAACCGGCGGACATGGCGTTTCCTTTGTCAATAATAAGGAACTTTTAGGGTTCGCATCAATTCCAAACTACCTGATCATCATTGTCATTGCTCTGATATTAATGATTCTGGTATTTGACTATACGACCTTCGGTTATGAATATAAGGCATTGCTTTCAGGCCAGAAAGTATCTGCCAATATTGGAATTAATGAAAAGAAAAATGCCGTAATCTGTTACGCAATTGCCGGATTACTTATGGGTGCACAGGGATTCATTTCCGCAACTACCACCGGCAGTATTCAGATGGCACTTAACTTCGGCTCAATCGGACCAATGTTCATGGCATTCTTACCAATGTTCATTGGCGGTTACATCGGCCGTTTCTCAAATGACAAGCTCGGTTATTTATTGGGCGCTGTCACCACATCATTCATTTCACTGCTGTACGTTCGTTTAATGGTAAACAGCTCAGTACAGCAGGTCGTATCTGCACTTTTACTGGTAGGTTTCCTGATCTATCTGAACAATGAAGGCAGATTAAAAGCAGTATTGAAAAAACATTAGATTTGAAAACTGATAGAAAGAGGTCAATTATGATTAACTATAAGGGAAAGCCGTTTTATTTAAACGATGATGACATCA
>JAFRLB010000095.1 GCA_017431405.1 Erysipelotrichaceae bacterium
AATCAGGTATGACATAGTCAACACCTAGTAGATTTTCATCGGGGAACATTAAACCAGCATCGATAATGATGATCTCATCATCAACCTGAATACAGTAAGTGTTTTTTCCGACTTCTCCCAAACCACCAAGAGCAAAAACGATGGTATCGGAAGGCAGATACTTGTCGAGCGTTCTTGAATTGTAAAACTTACTTGAATTCATTGTACCTCCTTCTTTTTAAATAACTAAAGCACCTTCTATTTCCTGCCAAGGATCAGCAGGGTTGATATGATCATAATAGAGCTTGCCCTTAAGATGATCCATCTCGTGCTGCATTACGATAGCAGGGTATCCTTTTAATCTTATGTCTTCAAAACGGTCTGTGAGCATGTTATAAGCTCTGACCGTTATCTTTGCATATCTTGGTACATAACCTTCGCGATCTGGATTTACGCTGAGACAGGACTCACCGTTTTCCAGATAGGCTTTCTGAGTAGAGTTAGAGATGATCTTTGGATTTACCAAGGCAAATTCAATGTCACCGTCTTCATCCATTATTGATATTGCCAGCATTTGCTTGCTGACTGCGATCTGAGGGGCAGCGATGCCTACAGATGCACGAACGTTATGTTCCTTGCAGAATTCCTCATCATGAGAATTTCTGACATACTCTATCATGTCGGTTAATGTATTTTTATCTTCTTCACTTAATGGTAACTGTACCAGATCAGCTTTTCTTCTTAATACAGGATCACCATCCAGAACGATTGTTGTAGAATCTATTAGCATAAATAACTCCTTTTAAACTCACAAAAAAGACTGAACTCGAAATACATGGAAATTATTTTGAGCTAAATCATGGTAACATTATACACTAAAAAAATAATAAATAAATCACAAATAGTTTAAATAGTTTATATTTTAAGTTAATTGAATAATTGCTATAATTGTAACGAGGTTTTATGAGCGAAGAAGTAAAAAGAAAAAAACTTAGAGGCAGTTCCAGTCCCTGGATTTTGGGAAGCGTAATGTTTCTGACAATGTTCTCGACTGTAATGATCGCCAGTGCAAATATATCAAGCCAGGACGCTGTTCTGACTAACGTTTTATCATCTGTTGTAAAACAGGTTATTTTCATTACGATTGGTTTTACCGGTTACTTTGTGGCCAGCAGACTGTTTTCGTTCAAGCTTGTCAGATCACTGATAGGCATTGCGATGATAATTGAGCTTGGCCTTTTAATTGCGACCAGAATGTTCGGATCTACCGGTGGTGCCTATGCCTGGATCAGACTTCCGTTTGGTGTTACAATTCAGCCTAGTGAATTTGCCAAGGTACTTATCATTCTTATTGTCTGTAACTACATGTGCGATATTAAAAATAAGAAGATAAAGAATGCCTGGACGCTTATTCAGACTCCTGTACTGGCTGCTTTAATAGCTACAGGTATCATCATTGTTTATCAGCATGACTTTGGCAGCGGCTTTGCCTTGATGGCAATTGGCTCAATCTGTTTCCTTTTACCGGAAAACAAGTTGTATAAGAAATGGCAGAAGGGCTTGCTGATTTTAATGATCGTAATCGTTGCAGCAACAATGTTCTTAATGTCAAAAGGTTTTGAAGAATTCATTACCAGTGACGGTATCAGAGAATGGATGAACAGTGATGGCTTATTTGCCAATATATTCAGCAAAGTAGCTTATCAGTTCTACCGTTTCATTTCTGCCAAGGACCCATTATGGGACCGTTTCGGCTACAGCCAGGAATTATTGAATTCATTATTAGGCATTGCCAGAGGTAACATCAGAGGTGTTGGCCTAGGTAATTCCATTCAGAAGTTCGGATATCTGGCCAGTGCTGACGCTGACTACATATTCCCGGTTATTGTTGAGGAATTAGGCTTGCTTGGCATTGCCTGTGTATTTGTACCATATACTATTCTGTATATTGTGTTGATCAGATATGCCATGAAGGTAAAGACCGAAAAGGAAAAAGTATTGCTTGTAGGTACTGTTTCATATCTGTTTGTTCACATGTTCTTAAATATTGGCGGTGTAAGTGCCTTGATTCCATTAACCGGTGTTCCACTAATCTTAGTATCCAGAGGTGGTTCATCACTTATTACCGTATTAACGACTTTAGGCATGTGTCAGAACGTAATCAGAAAATACAACACAAAGGAACTTGAAGATGCGTATAACAGCTGGGAAACACAGGAATAGAGTTTTAAAGAGTCTTACAGGTGATGTTACCAGACCTACTACCGATAAGGTAAAGGAAGCTGTCTTCAGCAAGCTTGGAACATATTTTGATTCCGGCAGGATCCTTGACTTATTTGGTGGCAGTGGGGCAATATCCCTTGAAGCCATTTCACGTGGCTTCGACAGTGCCGTAATAGTTGAGAAGAACCGTTCTGCCTGTAACATCATTAATGAGAATGTCTCGCTTTTAAAGGAAAACGATAAGGTCACAGTCTTCAACTGTTCATATATTTTAGCTATAAACCGCTTAAAGGACAGAAATGATTCATTTAATCTGATATATGCAGATCCACCATATAGATTCAACATAGGTAATGAGTTAGTTGAATTAATCGGTGGTTCTGATTTACTTAAAACTGATGGGTATTTGATATTGGAAACTCTGAAAGAGGAAGAAATCAAAGAATCTGATGACCTGTACATTGAGAAGCAGGCATTATATGGTATTACGAAGATCACATACTTAAGAAGGAGAAAATAACATGAAAGCTATTTACCCTGGTTCCTTTGATCCAATTACTTACGGTCATATCGACATTATTGAACGTGCCAGCAAGATATTTGATGAACTGGTAATTGTAATCATGCATAACGATGAGAAAAAAGGTTTCTTCAGCATGGAAGAAAGAATCGACATGGTCAGAAAATGCATTGAGAACTATGATAACGTAACAGTTGAGATCGGCTATGGCTTAACTGTTGACTATGCCAAGAAGATTGGGGCAACAGTATTAGTCAGAGGCATCAGAGCCGTATCTGACTATGAATACGAAATGCAGCTGGCAACAGCCAACATGACACTGGCTGAAGACGTTCATACAATATTCTTACTTTCCAAGCCTGAATATTCATTCTTATCAAGTTCAACAGCTAAGTCGATCGCCAAGAACAAAGGTGACTTAAAGGCCTTTGTACCTGATTATGTTGCTGAGAAGTTAAAGGAGAAATTCCAATGAACAGATTTGACGGAGTATTAAAGGAAATGCAGGAAAGGGGTCTCAAACAGATTCTTATCTGTGATCCGTTAAGCATAAAGTATCTTACAGGATTAATGGTATATCCTGGTGAAAGATTATTAGCATTATTAATAAAGGCTAACAATGAACCTGTTCTGTTTGCCAACAGACTGTTCCATATTACTGATACCGACATGAAGATCATCTGGTTTAACGATCAGGATAATCCAATTGAACTGATATATGAGAATATAGACAGTAATGAAATGTTGGGAATTGACAAGGAATGGCCGGCAAGATTCTTAATTCCATTGCTTGAGTGTGACTCTAACCTTAAAGTTTGTCTGGCAAGTGACTGCGTTGACGATGTAAGAGCCATAAAAGATGAACTGGAAATAGAGAAAATGAAGGAAGCTTCCAGAATCAATGATGAAGTCATCATGTTAGCCAGAGATTACATTAAAGAAGGCATGACCGAAAAGGAAGTTGCCAAATACATCAGTGACATGTACCTGGAAAAGGGTGCACAGGGAAACAGCTTTGATCCAATCGTATCTTTTGGTAAGACAGCAGCTGATCCGCATCATGGTCCTGATGGTACAGTTCTTAAGGAAGGCGACGTTGTATTAATTGACATGGGTTGCATTAAGGACGGTTACTGTTCTGACATGACCAGAACATTTATATATAAAAAGGCATCTGATAAGCAGCTGTTCATTCATGACTTAGTAAGAAGAGCAAATGAGGAAGCTGAAAAGTTCATTAAGCCTGGTGTCAGATTATGTGACATTGATGCCGTTGCCCGCAGCATCATTTCCGATGCCGGTTATGGCCAGTATTTCACACATAGACTTGGTCATTTCATTGGTCAGGCAGTTCATGAAAAAGGTGACGTTTCCGCTTCTTATACCAATGAAGTAAAACCTGGTATGATATTCTCCATTGAACCGGGTGTTTATCTTCCAGGAGAATTCGGAGTAAGAATCGAAGATCTTGTATTGGTCACAGAAGACGGATGTGAAGTACTGAATAAGGTAAATAAGAAATATGAAATAATATAAAAATTGTTGAGCATCTGCCCAACAATTTTTCTTTTACTTACATAATTCTATGACTTTGTTGATGGCTTCTTCAGAAGTCATGACTGTGTTTTCGGTAGCAGTTCTCATTCTGAATTCTACCTGATCATCCTTAGCCATCTTACCGACAGTTATACGCATTGGAATACCGATCAATTCCATATCCTTGAATTTAACGCCGGCTCTTTCATCTCTGTCATCAAATACAGGTTCAATTCCTTCAGCCATTAATCTGTCATAAATGTCATTAGCCAGTTTAACCTGTACTTCATCTTTCTGGTTGATTAATACTATGCCAACCTTGTATGGAGCGATTTCAATTGGCCAGATAAGACCGTTGTCATCATGCATCTGTTCTACTATGGCTGCCATTGTACGGCCAACACCGATGCCGTATGAGCCCATTACAACAGGCTGTAACTGATGGTTGTCATCCTGATAGTAGAGATTCATGGCCTTAGAATATTTTGTTCCTAACTTGAATGTATTACCAATTTCAATGCCTTTCTTGAAATGAATTCTGCCGCCGCAGACTGGGCACTTGTCACCCTCAACGACATTGGCTATATCACCGCAGATGTCATAGCTGATGTCCTTTGGATTAGCATTGATGTAGTGATATCCTTCCTTATTGGCACCGATGACAAAGTTCTTCATATGCAGGATCTCTTCGTCAATTATTACTGTTGCGCCAGTTAAGTCCTTTGGACCGGTATAACCGGCTACGGCATTACTTGTAGCGATGAGTTCATCATTAGCAAAATTGATTTCATTTACGCCTAATAACTTCTGAACCTTGACTTCATTTAATTCACGGTCGCCTCTGATGAAGAAGATGTGCAGCTTACCGTTAACGTTCATTAACAGTGCCTTAACTGTTTTCTTTAAGTCAATGTTGAGGAATTCAGCAACTTCTTCGATTGACTTCTTATGAGGTGTTTCAACTAACTGGATTTCCTTTTCATCTTCATCGCTGTCTTCATAGACATGTGTTGAGATTTCAAGGTTACTTGAGTAATCACACTGATCACATAATACCAGTGTATCTTCACCGATAGGTGAGATGGCCTGGAATTCTTCTGATAATAAGCCGCCCATTACACCTGTGTCAGCCTTAACGATCTTATAATCAATACCAAGACGGTCAAAGATGTTCTTATAGGCCTGGAATATCTTAGCATACTGTTCATCCAAACCGGCAAGGTCCTTATCGAATGTGTAAGCATCCTTCATGATGAATTCACGGACTCTGATTAATCCAAATCTAGGACGTGGTTCATCTCTGAACTTTGTCTGCATCTGATAAAGTGAGAATGGCAGATCCTTATATGACTGGATCTTCATTGAAGCTGCTACGGCAAACAGTTCTTCGTGAGTTGGGCCTAAGACCATGGTCTTATTGAAACGGTCCTTTAACTGGAACATGCTGCTGCCGAAGTTTGCACGTCTGCCTGAAGAGATATAATAGTCTTCAGGTAATAAGCAAGGCATCAGTAATTCCTGACAGCCTGTCTTGTCCATTTCTTCTCTGATGATATTCTGAATATTATTCAATACCTTGTAACCCAATGGTAAGTACATGTAGATTCCTGAAGAACTCTTCTTAATGTAACCGCCTCTGATCAGAAGTGTACCGCTGGTAGATTCTTCATCGTTCGGGTTTTCTCTAAGGGTATAAAAATAGCTGTTGTTCAATTTCATAAGCTTTCTCCTGTAAAAATCATATTGATTATATCATATTGTTTGAAAATGATATAATTGTTTATATAAGGTAAATTCTAATTATGAGCAAGCATGTTAAGATAGCCGTTTTCTTTGCTGTTTTGGCAATAGTAATAATGAGTTTTACCGAAAGATATCTGACTTTGGGCTATTGGTTCAAGAGCCTCATAAAGTTAGTTGTTTTCGGTTCTTTAATTGTGCTTTATTCAAGATACACTCATAGATCGATTAAAGATACGATTAATCTCAAGTTCAGATTACCGGGCAAGAAGCTTTTCATTGTCATGATACTTGTATATCTCATCGTTATTGCAGCTTATTTCATTTTCAAGGATCAGCTTAATCTGGAAGCTCTGAAAAACAGTCTTTTCAGTAAGGAACAATTGACCAGAGATAATTTCTACTGGGTATTCATCTACATTATCGTTATCAATTCATTCCTTGAGGAATCATTCTTCAGAGGATTTCTGTTTAATTCCTTTAAGAAAAACAGTATGTTACTGACCGGCTATCTGTTTGCTTCACTGATGTTTGCCATTTACCACATCGGCATAATCTCCTCATGGTTTAATCCTCTGGTATTTGTTACGGCGATGATCGGCTTATTGGGGGCAGGCATAATGTTACAGTACATTGAAGAAAGATATGATAACCTGTTAGCCAGTTACCTGGTTCACAGCTTCGCCAACATTGCCATAAATACCATCGGCACATTCATGATCCTTGCTTAAAAATACTGTATTTTTCATGTCTTTAAACTGACTTTTTAACCAATTGAAATCTGATAAGAATTCAGTTTAATTTTGGCCATATTTCATTGACACAAACATGCATGTTTGTTAGACTTATCAAGAAAAAGATCTTTAAAACGGTCCAGTGTGACCGTTAAGATTTGAAACAGAGATTCTGCTTAGCAGGATCCTTTCGGAAGGAGACGCCAATGTTAAAGAAAGTACGTTTATTCCAGAATGATAAGTACGCATTAGACGTAGCTGACGGTTTTTTGTCTCTTGTTTCTGTTTCTAATGAAGAAAGTAATATTGTTATTTTTCCCGGCTTCTGTGATGTTCATGTTCATCTCAGAGAGCCGGGTTTTTCTTATAAGGAAACGATTGCATCAGGCAGTAAGGCTGCTGCTCATGGTGGCTATACTACCGTTTGTCCAATGCCTAACTTAAAACCAGTTCCAGATAACTTTGCCAATCTCAAGCAGGAATTGGACATCATAGAAAGAGATGCAGTTATCGAAGTAATTCCTTACGGTTCCTGTACGGTAAATGAAGAAGGACAGGAAATGGCATCACTGGAAGAAATGAATGATCATGTCTGTGCATTCTCAGATGATGGCAAGGGAATACAGCAGGAAGAAATGATGCGTCAGGTTATGCTGGAAGCTAAGAGACTTGATAAGATCGTAGCTGCTCACTGTGAAGTAAATGACCTGTTACATGGCGGTTACATTCATGATGGAATCTATGCCAAGCAGCATGGCCACAAGGGCATCTGTTCTGAAAGTGAATGGAAGGAAATAGAAAGAGATGTAAGGCTGGCTTATGAGACCGGCTGCAAGTATCATGTCTGCCATATTTCCACCAAGGAAAGTGTTGAAATCATCCGTAAGGCCAAGAAAATGGGAGCGGATGTAACCTGTGAAACAGCACCTCATTATCTTATTCTTGATGAAAATGACTTGCAGGAAGACGGTAAGTTCAAGATGAATCCGCCTTTAAGAAGTATGGAAGACCGCGAAGCTCTGATTGAAGGTCTGCTCGACGGGACGATCGACATGATCGCTACTGATCATGCTCCACATGCCGCTAACGAAAAGGACAAGGGACTTGCAAAAAGTGCCTTTGGCATCGTCGGCATTGAAACAGCTTTCCCGCTTCTGTACACATATCTGGTAAAGAAGGGAATCATCAGTCTGGAAAAGCTTGTTGAATTACTAGTAGACAATCCACGTAAGAGATTTAATCTGCCATTAGGTAATTCATACAGTATCTGGGATCTTGATAAGAAATATACAATTGATCCTGATACATTCCTGTCACAGGGCAAGGCTACACCTTTTGAAGGTGTTGAAGTATATGGTGAATGTCTATTAACAGTTTGCAACGGGAAGATTGCCTATCAAAAATAAAGTTGGAGAAATGAAATGGCTAAAAGAAAAGATGTAAAGAAAGTACTGATTATTGGCAGCGGTCCAATCGTAATCGGTCAGGCTGCTGAATTCGACTATGCCGGCACACAGGCTTGTATTGCCTTAAAGGAGGAGGGGTACCAGGTTATCTTATGTACTTCTAACCCGGCTACCATCATGACTGATACTGCCATGGCAGATAAGGTCTACATGGAACCACTTACCCTCGAATACATTGCCAAGATATTACGTTATGAAAGACCAGATGCCATCGTTCCTGGCATTGGCGGACAGACCGGGCTGAACCTGGCTGTTCAGCTGGATAAGAAAGGCATCTTAAAGGAATGTGGTGTTGAATTATTAGGAACACCAAGAGAAAGCATTGAAAAGGCTGAAGACAGAGAACTGTTCAAGGAAATGTGCCTTGAAATCGGTGAACCTGTCATTCCTTCAGAAATAACCTACGACGTTGAGCACGCCAAGGAAGCTGCCAAGCACATTGGCTATCCGGTAGTATTACGTCCGGCCTTTACCTTAGGTGGTACAGGCGGAGGCTTTGCCTACAATGAAGAAGAACTTGTTCAGATCGCTACTAACGGCTTTAAGTTATCACCGGTCAGTCAGGTTCTGGTTGAAAAGAGTGTAAAGGGCTATAAAGAAATTGAGTTTGAAGTAATGCGTGATTCTACCGACAGAGCAATCACCATATGTGGCATGGAAAACGTTGACCCAGTAGGTGTTCATACCGGTGACTCTATCGTAGTTGCTCCAATTCTTTCACTAAATGATCATGATCTGAAGATGCTGAATGACTCAGCAATTAAGATCATCAGAGCTTTGAAAGTTGAAGGCGGCTGTAATGTTCAGTTTGCCTTAAATCCAGAAACAAGTGAATACTTCTTAATTGAAGTAAATCCACGTGTTTCCCGTTCATCAGCATTAGCTTCAAAAGCTTCAGGCTATCCAATTGCCAGAGTAAGCGCCAAGATCGCCTTAGGCATGACACTTGATGAAATCGAAGTAGCAGGCGGTACGGCTGATAAAGAACCTTCACTTGACTACATCGTTGCCAAGTTCCCAAGATTCCCATTTGACAAGTTCCCTGATGCTCCAAACCTCTTAGGTACCCAGATGAAGGCAACTGGCGAAGTAATGGGCATTGGTGCCAATCTTGAAGAATGTATCTTAAAGTCAGTACGTTCCTTGGAAATCGGCTTATATCATCTGTATCTGGAAAAGTTTGATGATTACAGTGATGAAGAATTATTAAATTACATTTCTGAATTCCGTTCAGATTCCATCTTTGCGGTAGCTGAAGCTTTGAGAAGAAACATTTCAATTGCCAAGCTGCATGAAGTTTCAATGATCACTGAGTTATTCCTGGAATCATTTGCCAGGATCATAGCCATGGAAAGAAAGCTTCAGGCTAACGTAAATGACATTGAAGTCTTAAAGGAAGCCAAGAAGATGGGCTTTGGTGACAAGATGATTGCCAAGTTATGGAATCAGGATGAACTGGATGTTTACAACCTTAGATTAAAGGAAAACATCTTCCCGGTATTCAAGATGGTTGATACCTTACATACCGGTAAGTACATTGCATATCATTATTCATCTTATACAGGTGAAAACCAATCAATTTTAAGCAACAAGAAGAAAATCATCGTATTAGGGGCCGGTCCGATCCGTATCGGTCAGGGTGTTGAATTTGACTATTCAACAGTACACGCCGTTAAAGCAATTCAAAAAGCTGGGTATGAGGCAATCATCATTAACTCTAACCCTGAAACGGTATCTACTGACTATACGACAAGTGACAAACTTTACTTTGAACCGTTGACCCCAGAAGATACCATGAACGTCATTCTGTTTGAAAAACCGGAAGGCATCATCGTTTCCTTAGGCGGTCAGACAGCAGTTAACCTGGCTGAACCATTAATGAAGCGTGGCGTAAAGATTATCGGTACAGATTGTGACGCCATTGAAAGAGCTGAAAACAGAGACAGCTTTGAAAGAATTCTTAATGAACTTTCAATTCCACAGCCTTCAGGCAGAGCCGTTACCGAAATTGAAGAAGGCGTAAAGGCAGCTGAAGAGATCGGTTATCCAGTATTAGTCAGACCTAGCTACGTCTTAGGTGGACGAGCAATGCAGATCGTCGGTAATGAAGAACAGTTAAGACAGTATCTGAAGACCGCTGCTGAAATAGACCGCGATAAGCCAGTCTTAGTAGATAAGTACATAGAAGGCAAGGAAGTTGAAGTAGACGCCATCTGTGATGGCAGAGACGTATTTGTTGGCGGCATCATGGAATTGGTTGAAAGAACGGGTGTTCATTCAGGTGACTCCATCAGTGTCTACCCGGCATATTCAATCTCAAATAAGGTAAAGGGCAAGATTCTGGAATATACCAGAAAGTTAGGACCTGGCATCGGCATCGTTGGACTTTACAACATTCAGTTCATCGTTGATAAGGAAGATAAGGTTTACATCATTGAAGTTAATCCACGTTCTTCCCGTACCGTACCGTTCTTGTCAAAAGCAACCGGATTACCATTAGCTGACATAGCTACTGAAGTAATTCTGGGCAAAACCTTAAAAGAACAGGGAATCTTCGATTTATACCCGGAAGAAAAGAACAGATATTACGTTAAGGTTCCGGTCTTCTCATTCAATAAGATCAAGGGCTTGGATGCATATCTTTCTCCTGAAATGAAATCTACAGGTGAAGCAATCGGATATGACGATACATTGTATCGTGCCTTATATAAGGCCTTACAGGCTTCTGGCATGGTTTTAAAGAACTATGGAACAGTATTTGCGACGATTGCTGATAAGGATAAGGAAGAGGCATTGCCACTTATCAGAAGATTCTATGATCTGGGCTTCAACATAGAAGCAACCAGAGGTACTGCCAGATATTTAAAGGAACATGGCATTCGTACCCGTATCTTACAGAAGGTTTCTGTAAATGACGATATTCTGGAATCAATTCGTCAGGGACACATTGCCTACATAATCAATACAAGGGAAATCGCCGACGTTGATGAACTGTCAGATGGTGTTAAGATAAGATTATGTGCAACAGAAAACAATACAAACATCTTTACATCACTTGATACGGTCAGCGCCTTGTTGAATGTTCTTGAGGAAATAACCTTGAGGATTTCAACGATCGATGCCTAGAAATGAGGATAAATGTTACAGGGTTTATTTGAAATTAAGAAAAACATAATGATCGCCACAGATATCTGGCAAATGGATCTGCATAGCGATAAGAAAATTGACTTAAAACCTGGTCAGTTTGTTGAAATCAAACTGGATGGTTTCTATTTAAGAAGACCGATAAGTGTTGCCTGCGCTGATAAGAATAATCTTACTATCATTTATAAGGTCGTTGGCAAAGGTACAAAGGTCTTAAGTGAAATGCAGGAAGGAAAGCTTGATATTCTTTATGACCTGGGTAATGGTTATGATCTGTCACTAAGTGGAGATAGACCATTGCTGATTGGCGGGGGAGTTGGGGTACCGCCACTGTACTATCTGGCAAAACAGTTAGTTAAATTGGACAAAATAGTTACTGTAATTCTAGGCTTCAACAAAAAGGAAGAGATCTTTTATGAAGAGGAATTCAAGGAACTTGGCTGCGAAGTAATCGTCTGTACAGTTGATGGCAGTTATGGTATCAAGGGCTTTGTTACTGCACCAATGAAAAATCTGAACTATTCATATTTCTATACATGTGGTCCATTACCTATGCTTAAGGCTGTATATGATGTCAGTAATACTGAGGGTCAGTTCAGTTTTGAAGAAAGAATGGGCTGCGGTTATGGTGTATGCATGGGCTGTACTACCAAAGTAAAGGGAGGTTATAAGCGCATCTGCAAGGAAGGCCCTGTACTGAATAAGGAGGAAATCTTATGGGAAGACTAAATGTTGAATTATGCGGCATTGAAATGGATAACCCGATTCTTCCAGCCAGCGGTACCTTTTGTTACGGTTATGAATTTGCTGATAACTATGACATTAACATCTTAGGTACATTAGCCTTTAAGACAACAACAAGAGATCCTAGATTCGGTAATCCTACACCAAGAATTGCTGAAACAGCATCAGGCATGTTGAATGCCATTGGTTTACAGAATCCTGGCGTAGATAATGTCATTAAGAATGAGATTCCAAAGCTAAAGGAAGTATTCCACAAGCCGATCATGGCAAATGTTTCAGGATTCTCAATTGAAGAATATGTTGAAGTCTGCAAGAAACTCGATAAGGAAGAACAGGTTGGCTGGTTTGAAGTCAATATCAGCTGTCCAAACGTTACCGGTGGCGGCATGCATTTCGGTACAGACCCTGACATGGCGGAAACAATAACCAGAGAAATCAAGAAGGTAACAGCCAAGCCAGTCATCATTAAGTTAAGTCCTAATGTTACTGACATTGTTGCCATTGCCAAGGCAGTTGAAAGAGGCGGTGCTGATGCCATAAGTCTTATCAACACTCTGGTTGGCATGAGAATAGATATTAAGAAGAGAAAACCGGTATTGAAGAATAAGACTGGCGGCTTAAGCGGTCCGGCAATCTTCCCGGTAGCCGTACGCATGGTTTACCAGGTATATGAAGCCGTCAACATTCCGATCATCGGCTTAGGTGGTGTATCATCTGCCGAAGATGTAATTGAAATGATGATGGCTGGCGCTACAGCCGTTGAAATCGGTGCAGCAAACTTTGCAGATCCATTCATCTGCAAGAAAATTATTGAAGAACTTCCGGCGTTATTAGACGAGCTGAAAGTTGAAAATATTAAAGATATCATAGGAGGAGCTCATTAAGATGGGAAAAGACGTTATTATCGCATGCGATTTTTCATCCAAGGAACAGGTATTCAGTTTCCTGGATCAGTTCAAGGACTGTAAGCCGTTTGTAAAGATCGGCATGGAACTGTTTTACGCTGAAGGACCTGGCATTGTCAGAGAAATCAAGGCAAGAGGACACAAAATCTTTCTTGATTTGAAATTACATGACATTCCAAATACAGTAGAAAAGGCCATGAGAGTATTAAGCAACCTTGATGTAGACATGGTCAATTGTCATGCCGCAGGTACAACTGCCATGTTACAGGGAGCTTTAAAAGGCTTGACAAGGGAAGATGGAACAAGACCATTGCTCATTGCCGTAACACAGCTTACAAGTACTGATCAGGAAAGCATGGAAAAAGATCTTCTGATTGAAAAGCCAATCAATGAAGTTGTAATGCACTATGCAAAAGTAGCCAAGGATGCTGGTCTGGACGGTGTTGTCTGCAGCCCATTAGAATCAGAAAAGGTTCATGAAGTATGCGGCAAGGAATTTGTGACCGTAACTCCTGGTGTCAGATTTGCCGATGGCGATAAAGGCGATCAGAAGCGCGTAATGACACCTCATCAGGCTAAACTGATTGGATCTGACTACATTGTCGTAGGCCGTCCAATTACCAAAGCTGATGATCCTGTAGCCGCCTATGAAAGATGTGTAAGAGAATTTTTGGGGGAAGAATAACATGAAGGAATTAATTGCGAAGGATCTGTTATCCATTCAGGCTGTGTTCTTAAGACCTGAAGAACCATTTACCTGGGCAAGTGGTATAAAGAGTCCGATATACTGTGATAACCGTCTTACCTTAACAAGTGTTAATGTACGTAATGATGTTGAAAACGGTCTGGCTAAGCTGATCAGAGAAAACTATCCGGAAGCTGAAGTATTAATGGGTACTTCAACAGCAGGCATCGCTCATGCCGCAATCGTTGGTCACATCTTACAGATGCCAATGGGCTATGTCAGAGCTTCCAGCAAAGACCATGGCCGTCAGAATCAGATCGAAGGTTCTTTGATACCAGGACAGAAAGTAGTAGTTGTTGAAGATCTTATTTCTACCGGCGGAAGTGTAATTGACGTTGTTAACGTCTTAAGAGAAGCCGGGGCAGAAGTATTGGGCATCGTTTCCATCTTTACCTATGGCATGGCTAAGGGTCTGAAGCGCTTAAGTGAAGCCAATGTAAAGAACATTTCTCTGTGTGACCTGGATGCACTGGTTAAGGTTGCCAGCGCCAATGGCTATATTACCGAAGAAGATGAACAGCGCATTCTGAAGTTCAGAGACAATCCTTCAGATGAAAGCTGGATTGGAGGAAAGTAAGATGCGTCATCTGATCAACATTCTGGACTTGTCAAAAGAAGAAATAGATGAACTCATTGATGTTGCCAATGACATCATTGCCAACCCTGAAAAATACAATGAAGCCTGCAAGCACAAGATCATGGCTACCTTATTCTTTGAGCCTTCAACAAGAACGAGACTTTCATTTGAAAGTGCCATGTTGTCATTAGGCGGGGAAGTATTAGGTTTCTCAGAAGCTGCCAGCTCATCAGCTGCCAAGGGTGAAAGCGTATCAGATACTGCCAGGACAGTTAGCTGTTATTCTGACATCATCGCCATGCGTCACCCTAAGGAAGGGGCACCTTATGTTGCTTCATTAGTATCAGAGGTACCTGTTATTAACGCCGGTGATGGCGGTCATAACCATCCTACTCAGACCTTAACGGACTTATTAACGATAAAGAGAGAAAAGGGACACTTTGAAAACCTGACTGTAGGTTTCTGCGGTGACTTGAAGTTCGGACGTACCGTTCATTCACTGATCAGTGCCTTATCACGTTACAGCGGCATAAAGATAGTTCTGATTTCGCCAGAAGAATTAAAGGTTCCTAGCTATGTTAAAAATGGTGTCATCAAAGCAAATAACATGCCATATGTTCAGACAACCGACTTAGAATCAGTAATTGGTGACCTTGATGTCTTATACATGACCAGAGTACAGCGTGAACGTTTCTTCAACGAAGAAGATTACCTAAGATTAAAGGACAGCTACATCCTGACTCCTAAGAAGCTGGAAAATGCTAAGCCTGATCTGGCAATTCTTCACCCATTACCAAGAGTAAATGAGATCAGCGTTGAAGTAGACAAGGATCCTAGAGCCTGTTACTTCAAGCAGGTAAGAAACGGACGCTACATCCGTATGGCCCTGATTCTTAAACTGTTAAAGGAGGCAAATGCATGAATATCGACTCAATCGTAAATGGCGTAGTAATTGACCACATCAAGGCCGGCAATGCCATGAAGTTATATGAATTACTGAATCTGGAAGAACTCGACTGTTCAGTTGCCATCATTAAGAATGTTACTTCTCATAAGATGGGAAAAAAGGACATCATTAAGATCGATGCAGACTTTGACGTAAATCTTGACCTGATCGGTTTCGTAGATCCTGATGCAACCATTAATATCATCCGTGATGAAAAACTGGTAGAAAAGAAGAATCTGTCCTTACCAAAGGAACTGACAAATGTTCTTAGGTGCAAGAATCCTAGATGCATCAGCTCAGTAGAACAGGAGCTGCCTCACATCTTCCGTTTAACAGATGAGAAGAATCGTATTTACCGCTGCATCTATTGCGAAACAAAGGCAGAAATATAATAAATATACTGATTATTAATTATTTTAAATCATTAAAATGTAACATTTTGCAAATATTAGCACTTACAGCTTGACAGTGCTAATATTTTTGTTTATACTCATTCTAGAAGTTTAGATAGAGTGCAAAAGGAAGTGATGAGCATGTTGACATCTAGACAGGAAAAGATCTTAAAAGTTATTGTTGAAGAGTTCATTAAGACTGCTGAACCAGTAGGCAGTAAGCTGCTGGTTGAGAAATATGGCATTAATTATTCTTCAGCAACCATACGTAATGAAATGAATTATCTTGAGACAGAAGGTCTCTTGGAAAAGACCCATACTTCAAGTGGCAGAGTTCCATCAACCTTGGGTTACAGATATTACGTTGAACATCTGATGGATGTTGACGACAGCACAGATACCAAGTACGAACTTCAGACTGTCATGCGTGAGAATAACGTTCCGTTAGAGGACGTAATTCAGAGAAGCTGTGACATCTTATCCAACATGACGAATCTGACTTCTGTTGTCCTGGGACCTGACGCAAACAGGCAGACCCTGGCACACATTCAGCTGTTTCCATTGGATTCAAACAGCTGTGTAGCAGTATTCATTACTGATCAGGGCCACACAGAAAACAAGACATTCAGATTTGAAGATCAGATCACGATTGAGGATATTCAAAATTGTACGAACATTCTTAACGACAGACTTGCGGGAACACCTATCAATGAAATCGTTGAGAAGATGAATGAGCTGAAACCTATATTGGCTTATTCAGTAAAGAAGCATGAAGCACTGTTCAATGCGTTCATGCAGGCATTCATTAAATTTGCAAGCGACAATGTCTATTATTCAGGTGCCAGCAACATGCTGTACCAGCCTGAGTTCGCAGACATTGAAAAGATGCGTAACATTATGAAAATGCTGGAAGATTCAAAGCTGTGGCGTTCATTAGGTGATAATGAAAATCGCTTAAAATTACAGACATCAAACAACAATGAACTTGTCTGGTTTGATGACATGGCAGTAGTTTCCAGTAAATTCAAGATTGGCGATGAAGAAGGCCAGTTAATGGTCGTCGGTCCTAGCCGAATGGATTATAACAAAGTAGTAAAGATGCTTGATTTTGCCAGCGAATTCATTGAAAGCCAGTACAACAAGCGTATTAAGTAGGAGGCATTAATGAGTAAGAAACATAAGGATGAAATCAAGGAAACAAGCGAAACAGTTGAAGAAACAACTGAAGTAACTGAAGATACACAACCTGACAGTTCAGAACTTCTCAAGGACATTGAAGCTTTGAAGGCTGAACTGGCAAAGACAAAGAATGATTATTACAAGGCTTATGCTGATACGGAAAATCTTAAGAAGAGATTATTGAATGAAGCAGAGCAGAGTAAGAAATATCACATTCAGAACTTCGCCCTTAGCATTTTGCCATCAATCGATTCATTGGAAAGAGCATTGAATGGCAAGGATGTAAATGATCCGTTTGTTAAGGGTGTCAAGCTGACATATGATCAGATAATGAATGCATTGACCAATGAAGGCGTTACGGAAATCGAATGTCTGAACAAGCCATTTGATGCCAATTATTGTCAGGCATTATTAACTGAGAAAGTTGAAGGAACAGAACCTAACATGGTAATAGAAGTGTTACAGAAGGGTTACATGTTAAAAGACAGATTATTAAGAGCCGCTTTAGTAAAGGTAAGCGAGTAGGAGGTAAATATTATGAGCAAAATTATCGGTATTGACTTAGGTACAACAAACTCTTGTGTAGCTGTTTTGGAAAACGGTGAACCAACAGTTATTACAAATCCAGAAGGAAACAGAACAACTCCATCTGTAGTAGCATTCAAAAACGGTGATAAGATCGTTGGTGATGCTGCTAAAAGACAGGTAGTTACAAATAAGAACTCAGTAATTTCCATCAAGCGTAAGATGGGTTCAAATGAAAAGGTTGAACTTGAAGGAAAGTACTACACACCACAGGAAATCAGTGCAATGATCTTACAGTACATGAAGACATATGCTGAAGCTTACTTAGGTGAACCAGTCACCAAGGCTGTAATCACAGTACCAG
>JAFRLB010000009.1 GCA_017431405.1 Erysipelotrichaceae bacterium
AACGTTATCCTGAAGGTTTTGAAACTGAAAAATCGGTTAACAGATAGGGCACTTTAAGTTAAAATATAGGTACAACATGAGGAGAATTTAGATAATATGAAAAAGTATATTGGAATTGACTTAGGCGGAACTAACGTACGTGTAGCAGTTATTGATGAAGAAGGCAAGATCCTTTCACAGGTAAAGAGTCCTTCATATGCTACAGAAGGCAGAGACAAGGTTTTAAAGAATCTGTATTCACTGATCAGAGAATTACCTGACTGGAAGGAATGCTCAGGCATCGGTGCCGGCGTCCCTGGTCCATGTAATCAGATTACCGGATCAATGATGCTTGATACAAATCTTCCTGGCTTTAAGGATTTCCCATTTGCTCAGGACATGAGCAGAGAATTCGGCATGCCAGCTTATATTGATAATGACGCTAACGTTGCCGGTCTGGCTGAAGCACTGGTTGGTGCAGGCAAGGGTTTACCGGTAGTATATTATGTAACACTTTCTACAGGAATCGGTGGCGGTTTGGTAGTAGACGGTAAATGTGTATCTGGCAAGCATGGCTTTGCCGGTGAAATTGCCAATATCATAATTGACAGAAACCGTGAAAAAGTAAACTATCTGGCAGTAGGTGCCGTTGAAAATGAAGCAAGCGGTACAGCCATCAGAAGAAAAGGCCAGGAAGCATTTGGCGCTGATGCCATCAAGCATGCCGGCAGTGTATTTGACTTAGCTGCAGAAGGTAATGAAAAGGCTAAGGAAATCATTGACGGTGCCATCAGAGACCTGGCACAGTTATTCGCTACATTAGCTGCAGCTGTTGACCCTGATGCCTTTGTATTAGGCGGTGGCATGATGCAGTCTGCTCACTATTTCTTACAGCCATTAATTGAAAAGTATAAGGAAATTACTCATGATGCATTGCATGATACACCGTTTGTGGTTGCCAAGTTAGATGAACCTGGCATCATCGGTGCAGCAATGTTACCAAAGAGCAGAGGAAATTAGATTGAAGAAAAGAAATATCAAGATTCCAAAACCTGACATTTTAATGGACAGGCTGAAGGAATCAGAACAGGAGAAGTACAGGGAGTTTCTGGATGACATTAATCTGCATTTACAGTTGCCTAAGAAACAGAAGGCATTACTGATAAATGATTTTAACAATGCCCTGGACTACTACCTGAAAAATGATATTCCATTTGAAGAAGCAATAACCAGACTGTCACCTAAGCAATTAGGTGGCTTTTATGCGCATCCGGCCAGCAGCTGGTATCCGCTAGATAATGCGGCCATCATTTACCCGCTGTCTATGAAGTTCGGCCAGATGCCGATGTTCAGAATGTCAGCTTATCTTAAGGAAGAGGTAGTGCCGGAAATATTACAGATGGCCCTGGATTTTACCATTAAAAGATTTCCGAGCTTTGCGACGATATTAAAGAGCGGTTTCTTCTGGCATTATCTTGATTCAACCAAGAAGAGATTTACCATTGAAGAAGAAAAGATATTGCCTCTTTTGCCGATATCATCAAGCAGAGCACAGTCTTTCAGAGTATTGCACTATAAGAACAGAATCAGCATTGAATACTTTCATGTACTGACTGATGGTTTTGGCGGATCAATATTCCTGAACACCCTTATCGGTGAGTATCTGCGTTTATTGGGTCATGACATACCATGCGGTGAGTTCTTGTGGGACATAGATGCAACACCTCACGAAGATGAACTCAGCAATGAGTTTGCCAAGGCAAAATTACAGAAGGGTACATCAGGCTTCATGGGCAAGATAGCAACGCAGATGAGCGGCAAGGTATCTGCCATATTCCCTTGCCGGGTAGTACATTTTGAAATGAACAGCAGGCAGCTTCATGAAGTAGCTAAGAGACATAATGCGACTATTACGGTATATTTACTGGCTCAGATGTTTCTGGCCCAGAAATACGCTACTGAGGACTTGAGCGGCGATATCAGAGTGCAGGTTCCGGTAAACATGCGTAAATACAACGGATCAAAGACAATCAGGAACTATGCCATGTATTTCAGCTGTGACTTACCGACCAGTGAAATAAAGGGAAACGCTGATGATTTGATTCCTAACATTTCCGAGCAGGTAAGGGAAAAGTCATCGGAAAAAGACATGAATAAGATGATGAGTACGACCATTAAGCTTGTTCAGTCGCTGAAGTTTGTACCGCTGTTGATCAAGAAACCTGTTGCCACAGTGGTATATGGGTTCCTTGGTGACAAGATATTCTCAAACTATCTTTCTAACCTTGGCGTAATCAAGGTACCGGAGGAAATGAATGAATATGTTGAAAAGTATGATTTCATACTTGGCCCTGGCAATGTGTGCAGGGCAAGCTGCGGCTTGATAACGTTTAATGACAGGAGTGTTTTCTCCATAACCAAGACAACAGTTGATCCAAGTTATGAAGAAAAGCTTTATGAACTGTTGACCGCTGATGGAATAGACATCGAAGTAACCGGGAGTGCTGTATATGGTGATTAAGGAAGTTTATCCGGAATTGAGCAAACAGAACAGAGCAATTCTGAAAATTAGAAATATTGTCAGATATGTTTTCGTTGTGGCTTCAATCGCCTGTCTGGTTACCAATTATCTGGTAAAGGGCAAACCATGGAGCATCGTTGTGGTATGGTCAATATTCACTGCCTGGAACATGATCTTTTCACCTGACAGGTTTGAATTCAACATGATCAATCAGACCGTTAAGCTGGTATTCCATGTGTGCGTATTGTTATGGTTAATAGACATCTGTCTGGTACAGACCGGCTGGTATAAGTTTGTTGTGCCGATAGTATGTTTTGGAGCACTGTTATTAACGGCGGTATTCCTGTTCATAGATGTTAATGCCCAGATTCATAATTCCATGCCGATGATCTGGCTGATCATCTTCTCCATTGGCTTTGTGGTATTCATGGTCGTTCACTCAGAAATTGAATGGCCTGTAATAGTACTGGGGTCAGTAGCTGTTGGCATATTAAGCCTGAGCATTTTCTACCACGAGGAATTCCTGTTGGAGATAAAGAAGAGATTTCATACCAATTAAGACCTGCAAAGGTCTTTTTCTTTTAGTTAAGAGATGTAGCGTCTATATTGACACTTATATTGTAATAAAATTATAATATCTAACTGAGTTAGGTAAAAATTATTATGGATTTAAACAGATTGTCAGACAGGTTACTTGGTAACTTATATACATTAAGCAGCTTTTCAAAACAGAAGCAGTTACTCAACTTAGGGAAGGGTGAACTGTGTGTTTTAATTGCGCTTTTAAAGCATGGAAGTCTTACTCCAGGTGAGTTAATGAAACTGACTGATACAAGCAGTGCGCATGTGGCTAAGATATTACGCAACTTACAGTCAAAGGGTGAAGTAAACAAGGAAGTTAATGACAGTGATAAGAGAAGTGCAGTCATTAACATCACTGACAGTGGCAGAAAGCATCTGTACTCAATGTATGATCAGGTCGTTGAAAACACTGTCAGCTTGTTAGAAAAACTGGGTGAAGATGACAGCAGGGAACTGTTAAGAATAACGGATAGAATAATGGAAATAGAAGGGATGAACAGGGAGGTCGCTGAATGATAGAGTTAAAGAATATCTGCAAAGACTATGAAGCCGGCGGCAATGTAGTTCATGCCTTGAAGAATGTCAGTGTGGCATTCAGACAAAATGAATTTGTGGCCATCCTGGGTCCCTCAGGCTGCGGCAAGACGACTTTGTTAAACATCATTGGTGGTCTGGACCATTATGATTCAGGTGACCTGATCATCAATGGCAAGTCCACGGTTGATTTCAAGGACAGGGATTGGGACGGCTACAGAAACCACAGTGTTGGTTTTGTTTTCCAGTCATATAACCTGATACCTCATCAGACAGTCATTTCAAATGTTGAACTGGCTTTGACGATTGCCGGCATCAGTAAGAAGGAAAGAACCGAAAGAGCAAGAATTGCCCTGGAAAAGGTAGGATTAGGTGATCAGATTCATAAGAAGCCTAATCAGCTTTCCGGTGGCCAGATGCAGAGAGTTGCCATTGCCAGAGCATTGGTAAATGATCCTGAGATCTTACTGGCTGATGAACCAACCGGAGCCCTGGATACGCAGAGTTCTATTCAGATCATGGATCTGTTAAAGGAAGTAGCCAATGACAGATTAGTCATCATGGTAACCCATAACCCGGAACTTGCTGAACAGTATTCCAACCGAATCGTCAGAATAAGAGATGGTGTATTGATTGATGACAGTAACCCATTCACTAATGAAGTAAAGGAAATCGCAAAGGAAACCGGTAAGGCTCACATGAGCATCTTTACCGCTTTTGCCCTTTCGTTAAATAACCTTTTAAGTAAGAAGGGCAGAACAATACTGGTATCATTTGCCGGCTCAATAGGCATCATTGGCATTGCCATGATCATGTCCTTAAGCAATGGCGTTAATAAATACATTGATGAAGTTCAGAAGAATTCACTTTCTTCTTATCCTCTGACAATTGAAAACTCTGATGTAGACATGACAACTTCCATGATGAACATGATGGGAGAAATAACCAGTGCCGAAAGAGTAGAAGGCAAGATAAATGAAACACCGATCGTATCAGGAATGTTCAATCAGGTCGGCTCAAATAACCTCAAGGCATTCAAACAGCATCTGGTTGAAAAGGCCAGTGAAGTTGATCCGTTAATGACGGCAGTTCAATACAGCTATGGGGTAACACCGTTAATATATAAGGCTGATACTTCCAAGGACTTGGTACAGCTAAATCCAAGTACCATATTCTCCAGCTTTGTCAATTCTTCATTTGCCAGCTATGCCTATAGAAGCATGTTCCAGGAAATGATCGATAATGAAGAATTATTACAGTCACAATATGAAGTCCTAAAGGGCAGATGGCCGGAAAACTATGATGAAGCCATTTTAGTCGTTTATAATGAAACGACAATTTCTGATTACATGACTTATTCATTAGGCATCAGAGACCCAAAGGAACTTGAACAGTATGTTACCAAGACCATGAATGGTGAAACAGTTGAAATAAAGAATAAGCCATTAAGCTTTACTCTTGATGACTTACTGGAATTAAGATTCAAGGTCGTAATACCGGCTGACTATTATAAATATGATGAACAGTATAATGTCTGGACTGACATGCGTGATGATAAGGCATATTTTAAGAATGTCATCGATAATTCACTGGAATTAAAGATCGTTGGCGTTGTCTGTCCGGCTGATGGAGCAAGCTCAACGGTATTAAGTGCCGGGGTAGCCTATACCAGTGGATTAACCGAAAACCTGATCGATCAGAGCAACGAGCGTTCAATTGTTAAGGAACAGTTAGATGACAGAACTGTTGATGTCTTCACCAAGAAGACATTTGATGAAGTAAATTCTGATAATAACCAGGAAAGTAACTTCAGCTTTGACGACATGGTCACAATTGACCAGGCCATGTTGGCAAGTGCCTTTGGAACAAATGTCAGTGCTTCTGAAATTAATGAGAACATTAACTATTTCGTAAATCAGGCCTTGAATTCTGTTATTGAAGATTCAACGGACGCATCCAAGAAATTAACTGAGTTCGTTAATACAAACATGCAGGAAATGATCAGTGACTATGTTGCGGAACACGGAAATGACTTTGCGTTCATAAGTGCAGAAGATCTGGATAAGATGATCGACAGGCAGCTTGCCAAGGAAACCACTCAGAAACAGATCAGTGAGCTGGAAAGTGCCTTTGGGGTTGAATCAGGCTATTTGCAGGAAGTAATACGCCCGACATTAAAGGCCGTAATGAATAAGTACATAAGCATCGTTCAGGAATATACGGGAAGCGAAGAAGCACCGATCACCGTAGATAACATCCCAGAACTGATTGAAGCCTTAATGAATGAAGAAGAATCCAGAGACATGATCAATAACATTGCCTCAAGCCTGTTGAAATCTCTGGTAAACAAGTCAGTAAGCGGCACCATGAGCAATCTTTCTGGTTACTTGGCTAATACCATGAGCAACATGATGAGAATAGATGTCAATGCCTTGCAGAATGCCTTCAAGTTCAATCTCAATGAAGAGGAATTACAGCGAATCATGATGACCTATGTCAATTCGCAACAGACAGACGTTACCCTGGATGGAAACTTAAGAAAGCTTGGCTATGCAGATTTAGAAAATCCAACAAGGATATCATTCTATCTGAAGGACTTTGATTCCAAGGAAACCTTCAAGCAGATGATTACTGACTATAACGATAATCTTGAAAGACTGGGTAGGGAAGAAGATGAAATCGTCTATACTGACATTACCGGTATTCTGATTTCTTCCGTTTCCGAAATAATCAATGCCATAAGCTATGTCCTCATTGCGTTTGTTTCAGTATCATTGATCGTTTCTTCAATCATGATCGCAATCATTACCTATATCTCCGTATTGGAAAGAACCAAGGAAATAGGCATATTGCGTTCACTTGGTGCCTCAAAGGGCAATGTAGGTAACGTATTCAATGCAGAAACTTTCATCATCGGTTTATGCAGCGGTCTGTTCGGGGTTGAATTAACCAGATTACTGTGCATCCCTGTCAATGCCATTGTCAGAAAGGTTACTGACATTCCTACCTTAACGGCATACCTGCCTTGGAATACCGGCATCATATTAGTCATCATCAGTGTAGTATTGACAATGCTGGCAGGACTGATACCTTCAAGAATGGCCATGAAGTGTGATCCGGTAACAGCGTTAAGAAGCGAATAAATGTTTGTTATTGTTGTTTGTAATGTGTTATTATTTTACTGGTAATTTTTATGAAAAGTGCAACAGTTAACAGAAAAAAACCTGATTTCTTATTTATTGCAGTAGTGCTTGTTTTCATTGCGGCACTTACAGCTGTCAGTTTCCTGGCAAAGCAAAGTGAATCAGCTGTAGATCCGATGCCATTACCTGCTGATGAAGAAAATAACATTCATGAACTGGTTATTTCTGAAATCATGAGCAATAACGATGGGGTCTATGTCAATAGCAAAAATGAAGCAACTGACTACGTTGAAATTTATAACGGTACAGGCAAGACCATCAAGTTGGATGGTTATGGCCTTTCTGATAAGGTAGACTCCATTAAGTGGGCTTTCAGTAACACAAGCATTGAACCAGGTCAGTATCTGGTTGTAGCCTTGACGGGAAAACTGGAAGCCGGTTTAAATGCGCCTTTCAAGCTCAGCTCAAAGGGGCAGGAAACAGTCATGCTCGTTAACTCGAGCAGTAAGGTGATCGATGCGGTCGATACCGTAGCCATGGGCAAGAACAATGCCATGATGCGTGATAAGGACGGTAACTGGTTCATCAGTGAATATGGCACACCTGGTTATTCAAACAATGAAGCTGGCTTACAGAAATACCATGATTCCTTACTGTCTGAAGAGACTCCGGATATAGTAGTAAATGAATTACTTGTCCGTAATGAAGGTAATTTCAGAAGTGAAGAAGGAAGTTTTGATGGATTCATTGAATTCAAGAATGTATCAGACCATGTAGTAAATCTTAATGATTATTGTATCAGTGACAGTATTGAAGTACCTTTCCAATTTACCCTGGACAAGGTTCAGCTTTCCAGTGGGGAAGTATATTCTTTCTATACAGGTAAAGTTAAGAATGACAGATACACCGGTTTTAATTTCGTCAGTAAGACCGGAACTATCATATTAAGCAAGCAGGGTAAGATCCTTCAGGAAATTCCATATGAGAATCTGCCAAACGGCATGGCCATGATCAGAAATGACGATGGTTCATATTCTCAGGACTGTGCGATTTCGCCAGGTTATCAGAATGATGTCGACGGCATTGCCAGATTCCAGGAAAAATACATTACTGCACCGAACGACCTTGTCATTAATGAAATCATGAATCAGAATGACAGCTACATGGTTCAGAACGGAACCGAGTACTATGACTGGATCGAATTCAGAAACAATTCTTCTGAAACCATTAATCTGTCACAGTATTCAATCGGCAAGAATGCCAATGGCGCAAATACATTCACATTGCCTGATGTTGAACTGGCAAGCGGTGAGTATTACATAATCATGTGTTCAGGTAATGTTAACCTCTCAAATCAGAGTTATAAACATACCGACTTCAAACTTGGACAGGCTGATTCAATATACTTATATAAGAATGGCACGATAATCGATTCAATGTTCTTTGCCAACATACCATATGGGTACAGTTATGGCCGAGGCAGTGAAAACGGCTTCTTCTACATGTCATCCCCATCACCATGGAGTGACAATGAATCAGGAAACAGATCAGTAACAAGCACACCTGCCTTTTCAGTTAAAGCAGGTGTTTATAATGATGTAGAAAGCATTACCGTTGAAATATTGGGTGAGGGAGAGATCCATTACACTACCGATGGTTCAATGCCGACAACCTACGATCCTGTATATTCTGGACCAATAACCTTAAGCAGTACCTCAGTTGTAAAGGCAAGGGCTTATCAAAGTGGTTCAGTTACCAGTAAAATGGGCTGTGCCTCATACATCATTAATGAAAATCATACCGTTCCGGTAATGTCTGTATCACTAGATAATTCAGACTTCCGTTACATCAATAACAATGCCAATGTCATTGGCCTGGAAGTACCGGCTTACGCTGAACTGTATGAAGAAGATAATTCCTTCTCAATTCCATGTTCCATGGCCTGTTTCGGCGGTAATACCAGATCTCATGCCAAGAAATCATATGCCTTGAGATTCAAGGATGAATATGGTGCCGGACGTCTTGAATATCCTTTGTTTGATAAGAGAGACAACAGTGTCTTTGAATCACTTGTCTTAAGAACAGGTTCAAATGACTGGGATGTTGCCTACATGAGAGACATTCTTACTACTGAACTTGTTGATAACAAGACAAACATTGATGTACAGGCCTATAAGATATGTGTTGTGTACATAAACGGCGAATACTGGGGACTCTACAACATCAGAGAAAAAATCAATCCTGCCATGTTCAGTGAAAACTACCATATTGATAAAGATGGAATCAACATCGTCAGAATTGACTATGACGTTACAAGCGGCAGTTATTACGGTTACCAGCAGGTAAGATACTTCTGTAACACTCATAATCTGGCCAACGAAGCTAACTTTGATGAGCTGTGTACAATGATCGACATCGATAACTTCATTGATTACTGGATCGCCGTATCATATACCACAAATAACGATATAGTTAACTGCCGATTCTGGTCGTCCGATGAATACAATGAAGGCAGATGGCGCTGGATATTATATGACTCAGACTATGCCTGGTATAATTCAAGAATGAATTACTATACCAACTACCTGACTTATTGGGAAGGAATCGGACAGGGTGCTACATTTGAAAATGACATTTTGAGGGCTGTGTTCCAGAGTGACAAGTTCTGTGAAATGTGGCTTGAAAGACTGTCATACCTTGTTAAGAACATTTTCAATGAAGAGAATGTTGTAAATACGATAAACATGTTACACGACAAACTACTGCCTGAAATGCCGCGTAACCAGGCTGAATGGGGCCTGACTGTTGACTGGTGGGAAAGCAATGTTGAAGATCTTCGTGGCTATGCCAGCAGAAGAACTTACTATCTGTTAGCCTCTACCAAAAGCTTCTTTGGCTTAAGTGATGCCAGAATGACGGAATTGTTTGGTGACTTATGGTAAGAGATGTAGAATACAGATATGAACTGAAGTTTGTAATATCTGATCAGACAGCAGAGTTACTTAAGAATCAGTTGAAACAGGTAATGGATCTTGATGAACATTCTGTAGGCAAGGAATATTCATACAAGATAAGAAGTCTGTACTTCGATGATGTTTATTCCAATGCATATTTCGATAAGCTGGATGGGGTAGAATATCGCAGCAAGTACAGAATAAGATACTATAACGGTGACGACAGTGTGATCAAACTTGAATGTAAGCATAAGGATGAAAACATGACTTACAAGGAAGACTGCACACTAAAGAGGGAATTGATTGAAGCCATTCTTGATGGCAAGTATGGGGCAATTAAAACCAATAACGACTTCTTAAACCGCTTCTTAGCAGAAGCAATGGTTAAGAATTTACGACCAAGTGTAGTAGTTGATTACAAGCGACTGGCATTTGTCTATCCGGTCAGTGATGTCAGAATAACATTTGACAGCGAGATCAGAAGCGGCCGTTACAATGTCAGTCTGTTTGATGAAAACATGTTGACCTATGATGTATTGGATGACGGTCAGCAGGTATTGGAAGTAAAGTGCAATGAGTTTATTCCGGCACACATATTAAGCATATTGAATTCAGTGCCGATGGTAAGACAGGCAGTCAGCAAGTTTGCGTTATGCCGCAGTATTAAGTAGAAGGAGAGCTAAATATGGAATCTATCATGAATTTATTATTAGAGCAGTTCAATGGACCGGTTACGGTAACCATGATAATCACATCTTTGTTAGTTGCGTTCGCCGTATCACTGTTCATCATATTCGTTTACCGCAAGACATTCTCAGGTATCGTCTATAACAGAACAATGACATTGTGCATCATGTTACTGGCAATGGTAACCGCAATGATCATCAGAACAATTAATTCCAACCTGTCTCTTTCTCTTGGTATGGTTGGTGCATTGTCTATCGTTCGTTTCAGAACAGCCATCAAGGAACCTGTTGATACAGCCTTCATGTTCTGGGCAATCACTGCCGGTATCATGTCAGGCGCTGGCTTATATGTCATTTCAGTTGTTGGTTCATTATTATTAGGCATTGCCTATTATGCATTCTATCTGGTTGGCAGTAAGGCCAAATCACAGTATCTTCTGGTTGTCAGATATCATGACGTTGCTGAAGAAGCAGTACAGACAGCCTTAGGTGCCATCAAGAGCAAGAAGTTAAAGAGCAAGTCATTAAGTGATCAGAGAATCGTTGAAGCAACCTATGAAATTGAATATGCCAAGACAACTGATGCCTTAATGAACAACTTACAGGCTGTAGAAGGCGTCAAGAACGTTAACCTTGTAAGCTACAATAACGATTTTGGAATGTAAAAAAGCACATTAGTGCTTTTTTCTTTTAGCCAAATAATGAGAAGAGTCCTTTCTTTTCGTAAGGCTCTTTTTTCATGCCATTGTACTTGTAGCCGGTGGCATCAATTACTTCCTTAAGCCTGTTTTCATCAAGTTCACTTTCGGATATTACTTCCGCAATGGCTTTCTTATGGTTGGCCTTTACGCTTTTTATGTTAAAGTTTCTTCTTATGGCATCCTGAATGTGAGCTTCACACATGTTACAGGCCATGCCCTCAATATTTAGTGTGGATTTAATCATTTGAACCTCCAGTTAGCATATGCTAATATAATTATACTCTATTATGGAGGTGTTGCAATGAGTGAAAAAATGTTGTTATATCTTGGCTTGATGATCCCGTTTCTGGGAACGACATTAGGCTCAGGATTTGTATTTTTATTAAAGAATGAACTGAAACCGGCAGTTGAAAAGGTACTGTTGGGATTTGCCAGCGGAGTAATGATTGCGGCATCCGTCTGGTCATTATTAATTCCTTCAATTGAAATGGCGCAAGAGCAGGGCAAGATCGGCTGGCTGCCAGCCAGCATTGGTTTTATGACCGGCGTCATCTTTCTGTTGGTTTTGGATAAGATAATTCCACACTTACACGTGCAGGATGAAAAGCCGGAAGGCTTTAAGGCTGCCTTACAGAAAAAGACGATGATGATCCTGGCTGTTACCTTACATAACATTCCGGAAGGAATGGCGGTAGGTGTCGTATTTGCCGGTGCCTTGGCTGGTACAGCCAACATTACCATGGCCAGTGCCTTTGCCTTGGCCATAGGCATTGCCATTCAGAACATTCCTGAAGGTGCGGTAATATCCATGCCCCTTGCGGCAGCCGGTGGCGGTAAGGGTAAGTCATTCTTATACGGAACCTTATCCGGAATAGTAGAACCAATTGGCGCATTATTAACGATCATAATGACCGGCTTAATTGATTCATTACTGCCATATATCCTGGCCTTTGCGGCAGGGGCAATGATTTATGTCGTTGTAGAGGAATTAATTCCTGATGCACAGGAGGGAAAACACTCAGATTATGCTACAATAGGAGTAGCAGTTGGCTTTGTATTAATGATGATACTCGATGTAGCCCTGGGATAGGAGAACTATGAAGAACATTAAAGCTGTCTTATTTGATTTTGATGATACCTTAGGAAACCGTCAGCAGTATGCCTATGATGCTTATGGTGACTTCATAAGAGAGGAAATGCCTGAGTTAACTGATGAGGCTTTCATAGAAGCAATCAAACAGGACCTGTGTACTGCCCACCAGTTTGGCAATGCCGGCTTTGGCTATGCGGCTCAGTTTGTTGCCAACAAGTATGGCATCAGGATGCCGGATATTGACTATAAGCAATGGTGGAATCTGAACATGAGCAGACATACCTGTCTTTCTGACGATACCATTGAAACATTGGAAGCCTTAAAGGATAAGTACCGTCTTGGAATAATTACCAATGGTACACATTATTCCCAATGGAATAAGATCAGATTAACGGGCATTGAAAAGTATTTTGAGTTGATCATGGTTTCACAGGACGTTGGTTTTGAAAAACCGGATAAGAGGATCTTTCTGGCAGCGAGTGATAAGTTAGGTTTAAGGCCTGAAGAGTGCATGTACATTGGCGATACCTATTCAAATGATGTCTATGGCGCCTATAATGCCGGTATGAACGCCGTTTGGATCTGGCATGACCCAATAAGAGCGTGCAATACACCTGTCACCAGAATCACGAAAATAAGCCAGGTGCTTGATTTGTTGGGGGAGAGATAACTATGTCAATTACTGTAAACTTACGTTATACGGGCAAGGATGGCAGCGCCATGAAGTTTGCCAGGGAAATGATGGAATCAGGAACTGTTGAAAAAATCAGAAATGAAAAGGGAAACATCCGCTATGAGTATTATCAGTCAGTTGATGACCCTGAAACAGTTCTGTTAATAGACAGCTGGGAAAATCAGGAAGCCATTGACGAACATCACGCTTCTGAAATGATGAAGACGATCGCAACCTTAAGAGAAAAATACGATCTGCACATGACGGTTGAAAGATATACAGATTTCGCCAATAATGAGGCAGATGAAAAGTTCATAAGAAAATAAAAGCACAGATCACTCTGTGCTTTTCTTAGCTATGGTCCGGATGACAGGACTTGAACCTGCACGCTCGCGCATATGAGCCTAAATCATACGTGTCTGCCAATTCCACCACATCCGGATTTCTTTCGCTAAATCATTATACCGACAAAGCAGGAAATATTCAAGCATATGACCGGTATCATGACTGCTGAAGTGGAAATAGCGTTAATAAAAGAGTACAATGATTACATAAAGCTGGAGGAAAGATAATGAAGAAGATAATGATCATGTTGTGCAGCCTTTTAATGTTAATGTCTTTAGTTGGCTGCGCTGGGAATAAGACACCTGAATTAAAGGAATATACCAATGGTGACATAGTTCTGCAACTGCCGTCAGATGTCAAGGAAACAACCAGTGACGGTGATTTTGAATATACTCTGAATAATGATAATCTCATCGTTTATGTATCTTCAATTACCAAGGAAGAACTTAAGGGATATGGCTGGGAGGATCTGGATCTTGAAGGGTTTACCGAACAGGTAATAGGCGGCGATGAAGTCATCTTACGAAAGACCCTAAGCAATTGTGAGGTATTCTCATATGTTGCCAAGGTTGAAGAAGATGAATACTACTACATGATCGCCAACTATGAAAACAACGACAAGTTCTACATCGTGAACTTCGTATGTTTCTCAAAGGACCGCGAAAAGATGGAAAGCTCATTCCTTGACTACGCTGGAAAGGTAACATTTAAGTAATATGAAAGTACTATGTGTCTTAGCCGATGGCTTTGAAGATGTTGAAGCCTTGGCTCCTGTAGCGATGATGAGAAGAGCAGGTCTGGAAGTTGACTTATGTGCTCTTAATGACCTGAATGTCACTGGATCACACGGGACCAGAGTGATTGCGGATAAGTTATTAAGTGATGTTGACTATGATGAATACCAGTGTCTGATGTTGCCGGGTGGCAAGGGTCATAAGTTATTGGAAGCTGATGAAAGAGTCATTGAATACATTAAGAAGTTTACTAATGATGGCAAGTATGTTGCGGCTATATGTGCTGCACCAACTATCTTAGGAAGACTGGGATTATTAAAGAATAAGAAATATACCTGCTTTACGCCAATGAATGAGGACTTTGGTGGTGAATATGTTGATCAGTACGTTGTTACTGACGGTAAGCTCATCACAGCCAGGGCAATGGCTGCTTCAATAGAGTTTGGCTTTAAGTTAATTGAAGTGCTTGGCTCTGCAGAACTGTGCAGGCAGGTAAAGGAAAGGGTATTGTATTAAACTACTGTCACACAGTAGTTTTTTCATGAGCGGGCTTGCTTGTTAAATTCTTGAATATATGGATAATTAATGATAATGTGTATTTAACAGCACGTATTATCATACATAATAGGAGATTATTATGACTGAGATATTCACAGATCTTATCGGTACATTAGCAATAATACTGGTAATTACGGAAATATTAAGCGGTAGTCAGCTCTATAAGAGAATAGGGGCCAAAAGCATCTGGCAACAGTATGCCGTTACCGGAATAGTGGGTGGCTTATTTGGCATTTACGCTAATCTTACAGGCATAGAATACAATGGAGCCATGATAACGGTACGTGATACCGGCCCAATGATAGCCGGCTATATTGCCGGTCCTTTCGGGGGAATAATAGCCGGTATCATATGTGGGATCCACCGTTATTTCATGGGAGGCATTACAGCTACAGCCTGTATCGCTGCAACCTGTCTGATCGGCTTTTTCAGCGGCTTTTATTTCGAAAACAGAAAAGGTGAAAAAATACAGGTCTGGAAAGCATTCTGGCTTGGCGCATCATTAGAAATGTTCCATCTTCTGATGGTTCTGTTAATTGTTCAGCCGTTTGATACGGCATTGGACATCGTTACGACAATTGCCATACCGTTCATACTGGTAAATGCCCTGGGCTTTTCCATTATGATCGCAGTATTGTACTTCATTGATCAGCAGAAGAAAATGGTCGCTGAAAGTGGCAGGGTCGATGCTGAACTTGAAACGGCCAAGACCATTCAGAGGTCATTATTGCCACCAATTAATGAAGAGTATCCCAGTAAGCACGCCGATTATAAGTTTGACATAGCGGCATACATGGAACCGGCTAAGAAGGTAGGGGGAGATTTCTATGACTTTTTCTTTGTTGGTCATCACAGATTTGCGTTTCTGATCGCCGATGTTTCCGGCAAGGGAATTCCGGCCGCCTTATTCATGTCAACTGCCAAGATGACCTTGCAGAACAGCTTAAGAGATTTCAGAAGCTTACAGGAAGCAGTGCAGATGGCAAATGAAAATCTTTGTACAAACAATGAAGCAGGGATGTTTGTTACGGCGTGGATCGGCATGCTGGACCTTAATGACATGTCACTTAAATATGTCAGTGCTGGTCATAACCCGCCAATAATGGTTCATGACGGCAAGGCAGAATACATGAGTTTTAAGAAGAGCTTTATCTTAGCGGGAATGGAAGGAACTGCTTATAACGAGAACACCATTCAGCTTAGTAAAGGTGATGTGATCTATCTGTACACTGATGGGGTAAGTGAGGCATCAGATAAGAATAATGAACTGTTTGGTGAAGAGAGACTTCTGAAGTGTCTGAATAAAGCCAGGGATGGCAGTCCTGATGATATCATAAGGGCAGTAAATAAGGATGTTGATAAATTCGTTGCCGGATATGAACAGTTTGATGACATAACCATGCTGGCAATAAAAATTAAATAATATAAAACCTGAAATCAGGCAGTGATTTCAGGTTTGTTTTCTATTGGCTTTAGCTTCTGGAAGTTATTCATTATGTATGGCTTACAGTTCATGGTTTTTAAAAGCGTATATTGCTGGTTGTATACTATTGGATCCTGTGATTCCAGAACCTTGATGACACTGTCCAGCCATCTTATTTCATTCTGTAAAACGACTGATTTATATGAACTGCCTTCCATGATCTTGTTCATGATGGCCAGCTTCTTTTTAGCTGCCTCATAGTCATGCTCTTTAGCATCAGCGTAGCCTCTGGTTAACAGGTAACCGAAGCGGTCCGCAAGAGTCATGTTGCTGGAAGAATCAGCGATCTGTTTGAAGATGTCCTTATTCTCATTGATGATATCCATGAAGCACATTATTCTGGCCTTTAAGATTAAGAAATGCAGTTTGTATGATGAATCCATGTCCTTCTTATCACAATATAATAAGCAATCCAGGGCATCGGTGAATGCGGCCTTATAAAGGTTAAGTTGAGCTTCCATCATGTAGGCCCGGTATTGGTAGGACAGAAGCTTATTTGTCTGCTTGAATTCCTGAACGGCCTTGAACATCTTGTCATCATCTAATGTTTCAGCGTATTCGGCTTCAGCCTTACGCAGTTTTAACAAAGGTGTATAGTCTCTGATTACTATGAAGGCAATGATGGACACGATACCGGCAACAATGCCAAAGGCAATGACGTTTTCCAAATTAAAGGCATCTGGGTTATTAATGACCAGAGCGACTACGATAAGGAAAAAAGCCAGTAACATGTCTCCTATTTTCATTTTTCTCCTAGTCCAGCAGCTTGTTATTGTAATTTGTTATCTTGTCTTCTGCTACGATCTTGTCGATGATGTTATGTAATGTGTTGATCAGCTCACTGCCTTCACGGTAATCAGCCTGTAAGGCAAAGTTTACTCTGTCTTCTTCAAGAAGTCTTCTTACGGTTGACTTCTTTTCTCTGAAATATACGCCAATGGAATAACCGCCATTTGCCTTGACAAGTCTCATGCACGGTACATCGGTCATTCCATCTCCTAAGTAGATCATGTGGTTAAATGGAATGTCTCTTTCATTTGGGGCGATGTTGGTATTTACCTTGTTACTGTCATAGATCTCCAGGGCGTTCTTGTTTATCCTGAATAAGAACTGAGTCTTGCCGGTATAGTTAATGGCTGAAGCCGGCCAGTCAGCGTTGCCGTTTTCGTCATAATGGAATTCACTGGCATATACCTTCTTGAATTCCTTGTAGATGGAACAGCCTTCAATGATCTCTTTTGTACCTGATGAGATGATGAAATGCTGAATCTCTACACCGGCATCTTTGCCATAGGCGTTTATGTTCTTAAAATAATCTTCCACACCAGGGTAATATTCAATGCTGCGGCCCTGTTTCTGGAATTCTTCACGTTTGATAGGATAGTTTTTTTCTCTGGCAACCTTTAACATCAGATACATGTATGCCAGGGTTGGATCCATGTTGGAGTCCTTGGCCAGCTTTACTACTGAGCCCCAGAACTCTGAAGGATCAAGGTTAAGATTTGGTAAAAGTGTATATTCCTGCATGTTCTTAGTACACAGTGTTTCGTCGAAGTCATACATTATAGCTATTTTATTAGACATTTTCAAAATCCTCATAATCCCTATAAAAACATTATAAATTAATGAATTATTAAATGCACTATTTTGCCCTCATGGGGAAAATATTAAGTTGTTAAGTTACTGTTTGTGAGTTAAAATTTTTATATAGAGGTATCGCTATGGCAAGAAAAACAATATACGTTACAGGACATAAGAACCCTGACTCGGATGCTATTATTTCAGCTATGGCCTATGCTTATTTCAAACAGCAGATGGGCTATGATGCCATAGCAGTAAGAGCGGGGGCAGTAAATCCAGAAACAGAATATATTCTTAATTTATTTAACGAATTCGCACCACCATTGGCTAATGACATCAGAACCTGCGTAAGAGACATCGACTTTGACGATGTTGTTTTATGTAGGCCGGAAGATGACTTGAGAAAAGTACTTGATCTGATGATAGCCAACAGCAAGAAGGTAATTGCGGTAACAGATAATGACCGTCACTTACTTGGCGTTGTTACTTTATCTGATATCAGTAAACCGGCCATATTAGACCGTCACTACAAGCACATTCTATTAGCCAAGACACCGTTGGATTACATTGTAAGAGCTTTGAATGCGGAAGTAGTCGTTGATTACGGCAACACTTCAAACGGCAAGGTTTATGTAGCAAGCTATCATAACCTGGAATGTCAGGACAGAATCGTCGTTGTTTCCGATAACCCGGAAAGAGAAAGAGAAGTCATTGAGGCAGGAGCCAGAATGATGATCATTGTCGGCAAGGACTGTGGTGATGACATCATAGAAATGGCCCATGAAAAGCAGTGTACGGTTCTTCTGACTGACTTTGACATTTATGATGTAAACAGAGAACTTGACCTGGCCATCCCTGTCAGCATGTTAATGACAACCAATACAACAACCTTCAGATATGATGACTACATTGATGATGTCAAGGTTAAGATCAACCGTTCAAGATACCGTAGTTACCCTATCATTGACACCAATGATCATGTCATCGGCATGTTATCAAGATTCCACATCTTCCAGCACAATAACCGTAATCTGATCATGGTCGACCACAACGAATTTGCTCAGAGCATTGATGGGGCTGAGAATGCCAATGTTTTGGAAATAATTGACCATCACAGAATTGGCGGCATAAAGACCAGTTCACCGGTATATTTCCGTACGGAACAGACTGGGAGCTGTGCAACGATCATAACCAAGATATTTGAAGAGAATAATGTAGAAATTCCTGATGATCTGGCAGGCTTATTATGCTGCGCCATCATTTCCGATACACTGAACTTCAAGAGTGTAACATGCACTCAGACCGATATCGAAAAGGCCAACATACTGGCAAAGATTGCCGGTCTGGACATAGAAAAACTCGGACCTAAGATCTTAAGTGCCGGCGCAAATCTGGCTAATAAGAGTGTTGAATCCATCCTGAATCATGACCTTAAGAAGTTTGAAATAGCCAAGCTCAGAGTAGCAGTAGGTCAGATCAACATCGTTCATTTCGAAGACATCATTGCCCTCAGAGAGAAGATGAACAAGCATCTGGACCAGTATGCCAAGGCCAATGGCTTTGACATCTGCATGATGGTATTCTCATTAATTGATGGCACTGGATCATATGTATTAAGAAGCGGGGTAGAATCTATGATTGTCGATTATGCCTTTGAAGACAGGGCAGTAAATGTTGACGGGTATTTGTTCTTACCAAAGGTAATGAGCAGAAAACTGCAGATTATTCCTGAACTGACTAAGGCAGCAGAGGAGAAATAACAACATGGAAACAAGAGAATTATGGAAAAAGTATGAAGCTGAAATGTTTAAGATTTCAGCTTATAAACTGGCTTTGAGCACAGTAGAATTCGATGCCGAGACAATTGCACCTGTTAAGGGAGACGCCTACCGTAACCCAAGAGTTTCATATCTTTACGGTGAAATGTTTTCCTTACAGACTGCTCCAGAATTCATCGAATTACTGGAAGAGTTAAGCACGAGGGAAGATCTGAGTTTTGAGCAGGCCAGAACCATCAAATGGCAGTTAAAGGATCTGGAAGCTATCAGATACGTGCCAAAGAATCTGTATGTTGAATACAGCCAGCTGGCTCTTGAATCAAGCCAGGCGTGGGAAAAGGCCAAGAACAATGATGACTATAAGATGTTTGAACCGTATCTTTTACGAATCATTGAAATGAGCAAGAAGCTGCTTGAATACCGTCACAGCGATGCAGAAGGCTACAATGTTTATCTCGGTGACTATGAACCGGGCATGACCATTGAAAAGTATGATGAATTCTTTGATCTCATCAAGAAGGAACTGGTTCCTCTCATCAAGGAAATCAGCAGTAAGGAAAAGATCAGAAACGACTTTGTCTATCGCAACTATCCGGCTGAAATACAGCGCAAGATGATGAACAAGATTCTTGAATACATGAATTTTGATCTGGAAGCCGGTCTGATTTCTGAAACCGAACATCCATTTACCAATTCAATCAGTAAGGGTGACAACCGTATTACGACTCATTACTATGAAAACAATCTGTTAAGTTCAATCTTCTCAGTAGTACATGAGGCAGGACATGCCACATATAACTACCAGGTATCTGATGAACTGGCAGAAACATATCTGTTCGATAACATGAGCAGCGGTATGCATGAATCGCAATCACGCTTAATGGAAAACTATCTGGCCAGAAGAAGTTCATTCTGGGACAACTTATTCCCATATATGAAGGAACTGTTCCCTGAACAGCTTAATGATGTCAGTCAGAGTGATTTCATCAAGGCCGCTAACGCTACTGAATGTTCACTCATCAGAACAGAGGCAGATGAACTGACCTACCCATTGCACATCCTCATCAGATATGAAATTGAAAAGGGCATATTTGACGGTACGGTTGATGTTAATGATCTGGAAAACATCTGGAATGATAAGTATGAAGAGTATCTCGGTGTAAGGCCTCAAAAGGCTTCAGAAGGCATTTTACAGGATGTTCACTGGTCAGGTGGAAGCTTCGGTTATTTCCCTACCTATGCCTTGGGAAGCGGCTACGCGGCCCAGTTTGTCAGAGCCATGAGCAGGGACATCAACATTGATGAGTGCATGAGAAACAATGAATTCATCAAGATCAAGGAATGGCTAAAGGAACACATTCATAAATACGGCGGTCTGAATACACCGCTTGAACAGATAAAGATCGCAACAGGTGAAGACTTCAATCCTCGCTATTACATCGGTTATCTGAAGAATAAGTATTCAAGACTATACGGCATAAAGAAATAAGAGGTTAAAACCTCTTTTTTCATGCATTTCATTATTAAAAAGCAGGATTATTGTTTTAAAATATAAGTATATACATACAAACAATAATGGAGGAAATAATAATGAAAGTATTGCTAATTAACGGCAGTCCTAATGCGGATGGGTGTACTAACCGTGCCCTGGATGAAATGATTTCTGTTTTTGAAAAAGAGGGAGTTGAATACGAAAAGATCCAGGTAGGCAAGTTGATGATCCATGGCTGTATCGGCTGTAAACAGTGTAAATATCTCAAACGGTGTGCCTTGGATAATGATCTGGTAAATGAGGTGGCCAGGAAATTTGCAGAGGCTGATGGCCTGGTAATAGGCTCTCCTGTGTACATGGGTTCAGCAGCCGGCACTATGGTAAGCTTCTTAGACAGGCTGTTCTACAGTACCAGATATACCTTCGACAAGCGTTATAAGGTTGGGGCAAGTGTAGTAAGTGCCAGACGTTCGGGTAATACCTTTACCTTTGAACAGCTGAATCAGTATTTCCTGGTTTCTGAAATGCCAATAGCCGCTGGTGTTTGCTGGAATAATGTATTCGGCTATACCAAGGAGGATGTTGAAAAGGATCTTGAAGGCTTACAGTCAATGAGAGTGTTGGCCAGAAACATGATCCATTTAATGAGATCATTAAAACTTGGTGAAGAAAAATATGGCCTATTTGAGAAGGAGCCGCGTAAGATCACCAACTTCAGTGACGGATTATAAAACAAGAGGTTTAACCCTCTTGTTTGTTTTTTGAATGCTTATTGTAAATGATGACGCCGATGATGCTTATGACCATTGTGGCCGCGAAAATCATGACGGTCTTTCTGTAGTTCTGTTCTCCTAAGGTATGTCCCGCATATGTTGAAGTAATTACTGAAGGAATGCGGGCAAAGAATGATATGAGGATCCAGGTCTTAATGTCCATGTCCGTAAGGCCTACGGCATAGGTCAGAAGGTCCTTAGGGGTACCTGGAATCGCAAAGATCAGGAATGTAAGGAAGTTCAGTTTGGAAGGATCCTTAAGAAATACCAGCTTATCCAGGTCTTCCTTCTTAAAGAATATTTCAATGAAGAAATGGCCGTATTTTCTGACAAAGGCAAAGATGATGACACTGCCCAGAATGATCCCAGCTAAGCATAATAATGTTCCTTCAACAAATTCAAAACAATAACCGCCGGCTATTTCAAACGGTTCCCCGGGGATGATGGCTACAATTACCTGTAAAGTAACTATCAGTACATATATCAGCTTGCCCCATATGCCATAGGAATCGATCCACTTTTTGAACAGTTCAGGCTGCTTGGCATATTGAATGAGGGGCTTACCGACATAGTAACTTACCAGAAACATTAAGGCCACAAAAAGCAATATGAAAGAAATGAGGATGATCTTCTGTTGCTTCTTTGATAATTGCTCGTAATGTCTCATGCTTTTTCTCCAGTTAAATTATATATCATCAGTGTCGTGTAAAACATTAAAATTAGATTAAAAAAGCCGTGAAACTATTCACGGCTTAGTTATGTTATTTTCTTTTATTTTTAGCAGCTAATCTGAAACACCACTTTACGATTTCAAGTACTGGAATTACCAGGAAGGCAAGTCCGAATGAAATCATGAATTCCTTGAAGCTTACAGCGGTGAAGCCAAACAGATTTGTAAAGAATGGCAGGTAAATTACACCGCAAGTCAATACGATTGTTAAGGCTAAAGCTCCAATCAGCCACCAGTTTATGGTCTTCATCTTGAGTAAGGCACCACGCTGTGTACGCATGCTTACGGCATGGAACATTTCAACGAAGTTACATGTCAGGAAGGCCATTGTCATGCCATCAGCTGAACCGTTGGCCTGAATGTCTGCGAAGTCAAGGAAGCCTTTTTCAAGATAGTCACCAATGAAGAATGAAGCCAGGATCAGACAGGCCATGAAGATACCCTGTAAAATCATATCAACTCCTGCACCGCCGGCAAATACTGATTCATCAGAACTACGTGGCTTACGTTTCATGATACCGTCTTCAGCCTTTTCCATGCCTAATGCCAATCCTGGAGCGCTGTCGGTAACCATGTTTACCCATAACAGATGAGCAGCTGATAATACTTCAATGCCCATTGCAGAAGCAGCGAATACTACTAATACTTCTGACATATTGGTCGATAACTGGAACTGTAATACCTTTCTTACGTTATCGTAAATCTTTCTGCCTTCTTCAACAGCGTTTACGATGGTGGCGAAGTTATCATCAGCCAGTACCATGTCACTGACACCCTTTGTAACATCGGTACCTGTAATACCCATGCCCATGCCAATGTCAGCGGCCTTAATGCTAGGAGCATCATTTACACCGTCACCAGTCATGGCTACGACATAACCCATGCTCTTGAATGCTCTTACGATTCTTGTCTTATGTTCAGGCTGAACTCTTGCCCAGACTGATACATGCTTAACTGTTTCAACTAATTCAGCATCACTCATTGTTTCCATGTCAGCGCCGATTCTTGCTTCGCTGGCGTCTGTGATGATGCCTAAATCCTTACCGATGGCTACTGCAGTGTCAATGTGGTCACCTGTGATCATTACAGGTCTGATTCCTGCATCACGGCATTCCTTGATGGCACCGTATACTTCCGGACGGCATGGGTCGATCATTCCGACATAACCGATGAAGGTCAGGTTGTTTTCAAGTGTCTTTGCATCATAGTTTTCTGGTAACTGATCATATTCACGATATGCACAGCCTAAGACTCTTAATGCTCTGTCAGCGTATGACTTAACGCCGGCCAGGATCTCTTTCTTGTGTTCTTTTGTTAATTCGACAATTTCATGCTTCTCATTTAAGTAATGAGTACAATGTTCAAGTAATATTTCGGTAGCACCCTTGGTGTACTGAATGTATCCATTGCCCTTCTTGTGGACTGTTGACATCATCTTACGCATTGAATCGAATGGTGCTTCACCAACACGTGGCTGATCAAGTACCAGCTGCCATCTAGGCAGGTTGTTCTTGAATGCGTAGTTTACTAATGCTGCTTCAGTAGGTTCGCCAGTAGATTCTGTTTCGCCTTCTTCAATCTTAGCATCTGAACATAATGCCATGCCGGTTGCCAGTAATGGTAAGTCACTGGTGAACTGGTCAACAACAGTCATCTTATTCTGAGTTAATGTACCAGTCTTATCTGAACAGATGATCTGAGTACAGCCTAATGTTTCAACAGCAGTAAGTTTTCTGCTCAGGGCATTTCTCTTAGCCATGGCTGTAACACCGATTGACAGGATGATTGTTACAACAGCCGGTAATCCTTCAGGAATTGCGGCAACAGCTAAGGCAACTGCCATGATGAATGTATTTAATACCAAGTCGAACATGTTAGCGCCGGTAGGGAATAATAATTCTCTGCCTACACCAAACAGGAATACGAATACACAGATTCCGACGACTAATTTTGTCAGAACACCGGAGAGTTCTTCCATCTTCTTCTGTAATGGTGTCTTTTCATCATCAGCTTCGTTTAAGGCATCAGCGATCTTACCCATTTCAGTATCCATGCCTGTAGCTACGATAACAGCAGTACCACGACCGTATACGATTGTTGAACCGCTGTATAACATGTTGGTACGGTCACCTAATGAAATGTCTAAGGCATTTTCCTGTAACATTAAGATATCCATGATCTTATTAACAGGAACGCTTTCACCGGTCAGGGCAGCCTCTTCAACCTTTAATGAATGGCTTTCCAGAATACGGCAGTCAGCTGGAACTGCATCGCCGGCTTCAACGACAACTACGTCACCGACAACTAAGTCTTCTGACTTCAACACAACCTGCTGGCCATCTCTTAAGACCTTGCTGGTAGCGGCGGTCATTTCCTTCAGGGCATCAATTGCTTCTTCAGCCTTGCTTTCCTGAATAATGCCTAAGAGAGTATTAACGATTACAACAAACAGGATTATGATCAGGTCTGCGTAAGATTCATTTGCATGATTTACGACGTTCTGATAAACAGTTGTGATGGTAGATAATCCTGCAGCTGCCAGTAACATGATGATCATTGGATCCTTAATAGAATCAACGAACTTCTGAATGAATGTTTTCTTTGGCGGATCTGCCAGTTTGTTCTTACCGTTGGTTTCTAATCGTTTAGCTGCTTCAGCATTCGACAGACCTTTTTCAGTGGATTTGACTTCCTCAAGGGTCTCATCGACGCTCTTTAAATAAAAGTTCATTCTTTCCTCCTTAACATAAAAAAACCAAACATCACCATGCTTGGAATTAATCAGCCATGCACAGTGAAATAATACTGTACATGAGTCTCGTTAATTAAGATATGCCAGGGCTTTTTTAAGCCAGTGTTGTTGACATATCACTCTTTTGTGAAGAGTTAACTACTCCCTCAACCAAGTTGGATTTTATCATAAAAAACGAGGCCTTTTCAAGATAAATAAAAAATAAACAAATAAAAATGAAGCGGTTGCTTCATTTTGTGTTACTGAGCTGTCTTTTTCTTAGGTTTTATGGCCTTTAGGACAATGTTGAATCCTGATAATAGGGTTGCACTGATTAATACGCCGGCTATGATGTCGATGAACCAGTGAACTCCTGAGAACAGTCTTCCAACAACGGTAATAATGGCTAAGGCATAGAATACGATGCTTACGATTTTTCTTACTGAAGCATCCTTAAGGTATCTTCTTAATACCGGTGGAGCACTGCAGAAAACAACCAGTGCCAGCATTGTATGTGATGATGGGAAGCTGGCTTCTGGAGCAGTTTCACCAGGCATGATGATCGGACGGTAATTGATCTCAGCCTTTTCAAAAAGAACATACAGACCAATGACTATGACATATAAGATTCCCAGAGCGATGACGTTTCTGTCAACCTTCTTTAAACTCTTGCCACTAATCAGCTGCATTAAGCCGATGAAACCGAAACCGCAACATACCAATATTGCCAGATAACCTAAGATGTTGGTTATTGTATAAAGTGCCATGTTGGTGCCGATCAGATCTCTGAAGAAGGCATTGAGGTGTGAGAAACCTACTGAGGTGTTGGCTGGTCCGATGACTGCCTTGTCAACGAAGCATACCAGTAGTGAGAATATGACTGTAACCAGTAACAGCACCAGAAAATTTGTATAATTCTTTGTTTTCATAATTATCATCCTTTTTTACCATAGTATTATAACACTTTAGTATTTTAAAAAATATATCATTATATATTAATGGGCAGAGTGGAAACTGAAATACAAAATCATTATAATTGTCATATCAAGAGGTGATATTATGGCAGAATTAGCAGTATGTGTCAGTAATGATGGCAAAAGCAGCATCTATGAAATAATCGATGCCATTAAGGAAGCAGGCTTTAAGAAGGTCTTTGTGCAGTGGTATGACAAACAGTGGGATGGCCCTGACCAGCAGGCTCAGGTTGACTACTGTAAGAAGCTTGGCCTGGAAATAGTCTTTGCCCATCTTGGCTATCAGAGCATTAATGACATCTGGCTGGATACTGAAGTTGGCAGTCAGTTTGCGGAAAGATACAAAAAGGATCTTGATGATGTTAAGAGAAATGGCATTCCAATGGCAATGATGCATGCCTGCAGTAAGTTTGAACCGCCATATCCAAATGAATTAGGTTTGAGCCGTTTTCAGGAAGTTGTTGATTATGCCAATGAAATCGGTGTTGAGATCGGTTTTGAAAACACCAAGGTGCCTGGTTATCAGAAGTACCTGTTAAAGAATCTAAAGGGTAAGGCCGGGATCTGTCTGGACTTTGGTCATTGCCACGCTCACTTAAAGGATGAGTTTGACTTTGAATTCTTCAAAAATAAGATCACCAGCGTTCATTTGCACGACAATTTCGGTGTAAAGGATGAACACTTACTGCCATTTGACGGTAACCTGGACTGGCAATGGGCTATGAGTGAATTAAAGAAGTCAGGCTATTCAGGACCATTAACCCTGGAGATCGTATATCACCGTGATTATGTTGAAAAAATGAGTGTCAAAGAATTCTATAAGGAAGGTTATGCCAGAGGAATGAAACTGGCTGAAATGTTTGATAAGGCATGATCCATACTGAAACCATCAAAAGTCCGATAGGACAGTTAGTCATTAAGGCTGATGAAGAAGCAATCATTTCCATTGAAATTAGTGACGCCAATGAAAATAACAATGGAAATGAAATAACATCAGAAGCAGTTCGACAGTTAAAACAATACTTCAAAGGAGTGAGAAAGAGTTTTGATCTGCCTTTGAAGTTCAATACAACACCTTTCAGAAAAAGAGTATATGAAGCATTACTAAATGTGCCATACGGCTCAACGGTAAGTTACAGAGACCTTACCTACATGGCCGGTAACCGCAGAGGCTTTCAGGCAACCGGTCAGGCAATGCACTTCAATCCGATCATGATCGTAGTGCCTTGTCACAGAGTTATTAATTCAGACGGTTCAATCGGGGGCTATGGAAGTCATCTGGACATCAAGAAATATCTTCTGAACATGGAGTGTGGAAAAGAAATCTGGTAAAAAGTAGATTATTTTCCTTAAAGGAATATAATAATTAGATGTGGTGATAATATGAAGGAATTAAAAGTTATTACAAATACAGCTGAAGAAACCAGAAGCCTGGCTCAGAGGCTGGGAAGAAACATTGAAGAAAGTTTTCTGATCACCTTATCCGGTGAACTGGGAGCAGGTAAGACCACCTTTACTCAGGGCTTGGCCAAGGGTTTGGAAATAACCCGCAATGTTACTTCACCAACCTTTACCCTGATGAAGAACTATAAGGGCAGACTGCCGCTTTATCACATCGATGCCTACCGCCTGGAAGACATTGATCAGGATCTGGGTTTTGAAGAATACATAGATGGTGATGGGGTTTGCGTAATTGAATGGGCAAACTTCATTGAAAATGTACTTCCTGATGAATATCTGAACATTGATCTGACCATCAATGATGATGACTCAAGAACAATCATCTTCAGAGCAAGGGGAAGTAAGTATGAGGAGGTACTTGATAAGTTATGTACACATTAGGAATAGATACATCTCATCAGTTCTTATTAGTTGCGCTGATTAAGGATGATGAATTAGTTGAAGGAGTACAGTTGGACTGCTTCAAGCATCAGTCTGAATATCTTGTACCGGAAGTAGACAAACTGTTAAGGAAACATGATCTTGATGCTTCTGACATCGACAGCTATGTCGTAGCCAAGGGACCTGGCAGTTATACCGGCGTAAGAATCGGCATGACTTTGGCCAAGGTTGCCGGCAGTTTAATGAATAAGGAAGTTTATACCTTAAGCACCTTACAGCTATATGCCGGTCTGGATGACTGCTACGTCATCATGGATGCCAGAGCCAAGAGAGTATATGTCGGTAAGTATCAGGGTGGTAAGGCATTAATGGAAGATACCATTTATACCAATGAAAAGATGAAGGAGATCATTAATGAGGGACATAAGGTCATTGGTGACTTGCATCTGTTTGGCAAGGATGATGTCTATGGTGATCTGTGTCAGCACTTTGTTGATCTGAAGCCATTCTGGCAGAAGGTCGATAACGTTGATCTGATGACACCGGTATATCTCAAGGAAAACGAGGAATACCTGAAGTGATCCGTAAGCTAAGACATTCTGACCTTGACCAGGTAATGGAGATCGAAGAGAAGTGTTTCCATGATGCCTGGAAGAGAAAAGATTATGAATATGAGATAAATGACAATCCCTATGCCCAGTTATGGGTACTGGTAGTGGATGATAAGGTCATAGGTTACTATGATCTCTGGGTCACCTTTGAGCAGGCAGAGGTCGCAAACATTGCGGTATTGCCTGAATACCAGCATAGGGGATATGGTAAGCAGTTAATGAAGCACCTGGAACAGAAGGCCATGGAAAACGGTTGTGAGACCATTGGCCTTGAAGTCAGAGTTTCAAACGCAGATGCCATAAGGCTTTATGAAAGCCAGGGTTTTTCGGTAATCAATACCAAGCCTGGCTATTATAAAAGCAATGGCACTTACGAAGACGCTTACCGCATGATGAAAGGAATATAGTATGAAAGATGTTATTCTTTTAGCACTTGAATCAAGCTGCGATGAAACGGCTTGTGCAATAGTAAAAAACGGCAAGGAAATTTTAAGCAGCAAGGTTGCCAGCCAGATCGATGTACATACCAGATATGGCGGGGTCGTACCGGAAGTAGCCAGCAGAATTCACATTGAAAACATCAGTATCATCATCAAGGAAGCCATTGAAGAAGCAGGCATCAGCATGGATGATGTAGATGGGATTGCGGTTACGGTTGGCCCTGGCTTGATCGGTTCACTGCACATTGGTGTATTGGCAGCCAAGACATTGGCCTGGGCATATCATAAGCCATTGATACCGGTTCAGCACTTGACCGGCCACATTTATGCCAATGCCTTTGTCGGTGACCTGCAGTTCCCGTTACTGGCCTTAGTTGTATCAGGCGGTCATACTGAACTTGTTCTGATGAAGGAAGACTATGACTTCCAGGTAATCGGTACAACTCAGGATGATGCCATTGGTGAAGCCTATGATAAGGTAGGAAGAGTACTTAACTTACCATATCCGGGCGGTCCAAAGGTTGATAAGCTTGCCAAAGAGGGAACACCAAGATATCAGTTACCGAAAGTACATACTGATAACCCACTCAACTTCTCATTTTCCGGCTTAAAGTCAGCAGTACTTCAGAGCATCAAGAGACTGGAAAGAAATGGTGAGGAGCTAAGTGTTCCAGACATGTGCGCAAGCTTCCAGGAAGCTGCACTAGGCCACTTATGGTCAAGAGTTGAAAGCGTACTTGATGAATACGATGTAAAGCAGGTCGTATTGGCAGGCGGGGTTGCCGCAAACAGCCGTTTGAGAGAAATATGTACGGAAAAAATGAGCCAGAGAAAGAACGTTTCCTACATCATTCCACCATTGTCATGTTGTACCGATAATGCGGCAATGATAGGGGCCAGCGGCTACATTGCATATAAAAAAGGCATCTTCTGTGACCTTGATGTAGAAGCCGATCCATCTTTGGAAATGTAGATATTCTGCTGTATCATTCGAGACACATTTGTGCTAGAATATCCATATAGGCGGTGAATAATCATGCAACAACAGTACAGTATTGTGCCAAAGGCAACAATGCAACGGTATCCTATTTACCTGAAGGCATTGCGCAAGCTGCATTCTCAGAACGTGAGCAGGGTACTGTCATCAGAATTGAGTGAGCTAGTTAATATAGCTGCCACGACAATCAGAAGGGACTTGTCATTCATCGGTTGTCTTGGTAAACAGGGGTATGGTTATGACGTTGAGAAACTGATTCAGGTATTTAATGAAAAACTTGGAACCGGTTTCGATGAAAAAATTATTTTAATAGGGGTTGGCAATTTAGGTCACGCTTTGTTAAACTATAACCGTTGGAATTACGTGGTCGGTGAAATAGTAATGGCCTTCGAGATCGATGAAGATCTGATTGGCGAAGTAAAGGGAATTCCTGTTTATCACATTGACCAGTTGGAAGAGAAAATTCCAAAGGATTGTCGTATCGCAATCCTGACCGCGTCAACTGACATCCAAGATGTTGTAGATCGATTATATAATTGCGGAGTACTGGGATTAATTGATTTTACTCATCAGCACATCAGTGTTCCAAAGGGCATGATATTAAAGGAAATTGATATTGTGTCAAACATTCAGGAACTAGTCTTTGAGACAAACACATTGAAGAAATTCAAATAGACGTAGAACAGAAAGCAATTTACGTTTACGAACTTAACAGCGAGAAACCGGTGGTGAGAGCGTTTCAGGTTCGGGTTAAATTGTAACAGTCTGGGAGTCGGGCTGGAGAACAGAGTAGACAGCCACGTAATCAAGGCGTTAACTGATAAGAGACCAAATTAAGGATGGTACCGCGTTACAGACGCTCCTTTTGAGGAGCGTTTTATTATTTAGGAGGGTTATGATTATGTTTGAGTTTATGACTATCAGAGAATTATACGAAATGGTCAGGTCAAATGATCCAATGAGAATGGATGGCGTTGAATATGTTCAATTGCAGGGTTGGATCAGAACCAACAGAAGCAATGGACAGGTAGCTTTCATTGAATTGAATGACGGCACATATTTCAAGAACTGTCAGTTGGTTTATACACCTGAACTGGCTAATTTTGATGAGTTAAGCAAGTGTCTTACAGGTACGGCTTTAACAGTTACCGGTAAGTTTGTCTTAACACCGGAAATGAAGCAGCCATTTGAACTTCATCTTACGGAAGCTACAGTAGAAGGTGAATGCACACCTGATTATCCATTACAGAAGAAGCGCCACTCATTTGAGTATTTAAGAGAAATTGCTCACTTAAGACCTAGAACAAATACCTTCTCAGCAGTTTTCAGAGTAAGAAGCGTTTTAGCCATGGCAATTCATGAATTCTTCCAGAATCAGGGCTTCGTATATGTTCATACACCAATCATAACTGGAAACGACGCTGAAGGTGCCGGTGAGGTATTTACCGTCACTACCCGTCAGGATGACAAGTATGATGAAGACTTCTTCGGTAAGAGAGCTTCTTTGACTGTTTCAGGTCAGCTTCATGTTGAAGCATACGCCTTGGCTTTCAGAGATGTTTATACCTTTGGCCCTACCTTCAGAGCTGAAAACTCAAATACCAAGAAGCATGCCAATGAATTCTGGATGTGCGAACCTGAAATCGCGTTCGCTGATCTGGAAGATGACATGAACTTAATGGAAGACATGGTTAAGTTCTGCATCAACGAAGTATTTGACAACTGTCCTGAAGAAATGAACTTCTTCAATACCATGATCGATAAGGGCATCGTTGACAGATTAAAGGCTGTTCTGGAAAAGCCATTTGCCAGAATGGAATATGCCGATGTCTTAAAGGAATTAAAGAAGGTTGAAGACAAGTTTGAAAACAAGGTATTCTGGGGCATGGACATTCAGACAGAACATGAAAAGTATCTGTGTGATGTCATCTGCAAGGGACCTGTATTCGTCATGAACTATCCAAAGGAATCAAAGGCCTTCTACATGAGATTAAATGACGATAACAAGACAGTAGCAGCTACAGACCTGTTGATGCCGGTAGTTGGTGAATTATGCGGCGGTTCTCAGAGAGAAGAAAGATATGATGTTCTTTCTCAGAGAATGGATGAAATGGGTGTTAACAAGGAATCATTACAGTGGTACCTTGACTTAAGAAAGTTTGGCTGCTGCAAGCATGCAGGATTTGGTGTAGGATTTGAAAGACTGTTAATGTACATTACAGGCATTGAAAACATCAGAGATGTACTTTCTTACCCAAGAACACCAAGAAATCTGGACTTCTAATAATCAGAGGCCGGTCGAAAGACTGGCCTTTTTGTGTGTTCCAAATTGGAACTGGCATAAAGTCACTTGTTTCTTGAAAAATAGATTTATTGATTTAGTATGAAAATGTAAGAAGGAAAAATTATGAAATTCAGGGAAAGGATAAAACAAATAAGAGAAGAACACGGTTTAAGCCAACGTCAGATGGCAGAAAAACTGTATCTTACCAGGAGTGTTATCTCCAAATGGGAAAATGGTACAAGATATCCTAATTATCAGGAAATGGATGCACTGAAAAAGCTGTTTAACGTCAGTGTGGATTCATTATTCAGTGATGATGATGTCAAGCAGATGCCGGAAGTAGAACCGATCCTGCAGCAGAACCCTGAAATAACTATCCAGGCGATGTTCTTAACGGGAATATTTATTTTCAATATAATATGCTTTATGTTTCAATTGGGTAATTATTTTAATTATCTGAGCGAAAACGGAGCTATTAGTATTGGAATGTTAATTAAAACTGTCATTGAATTAGCTTCAATTCTTGTCCTTGGTTATTGCATATATAAGTCCTTCAATAATGAAATCACCAAAAAAATAGTGCTTGTCGTCTTGATAATTAATTATGAATGCTATTTGGTAAACACTGTTACTGACACTATTACTGCCTCAGTAATTAGCTGGTTTGATTTGCTGGATTGTGTATTATCATTACTGATCATGGTGTACATTGCTGTTTACTTCTTAAACACAGCTTATTGTAAGAGTAAATATGTGTTGCTAGCATGTGGTATTCAAACACAGCTATACTTATTTGAATTATACAGAAACTTCAGTCAGACAATTACTGGTTACATGTTCGATAGTGCAGTAATATACTATATTTCCGACTTTGGCAGGAAAGTACTGCTGATGTGCTTTATAGTTCCACAAATTATTACTATCACACGAAAAAGAGTAATGAGAAATAATAACCAGTGACTATTATTGGTGAACAATGAAAGGAGATCGTTAATGACATATTATCGCTGTGAAAAGTGTGGAGGAGAGATAACAAGAACATCGAACGGCACTTCATTTGAATGTAGAAAATGTAAGACCAGATATAAAGTAAACAAGAAGTATAACTTACTGTTTTCAATATATCTATTTAACATTCTGCTGGTTGCAGGGCCATTGAATCTATATATTATTAATAATACCCTAAATAAGCCAGGCAGTTTCTGGATCTCCATATTAATAGTAACTGCCGTAATCGGGCTATTAACAGCAGGCTTTGAATTATTCATTAATAAGTTCGTTATCAGAAAATTCATAAAAGAGTGATAATAATTGCAATTAGCCAGAATCGTAAATGCTAATTAATGATTACAGGAATATAAAAGTCATGAATGTGCATTCTTACCAAAGAACACCAAGAAATCTGGACTTCTAATAAATAAGGGCCGGTCGAAAATACTGGCCCTTTTTTGTAGGTTTTGTGTCAATTCACGCAAATTTGATATAGCGTAAAACTTGCATGGGTATACATATTGTAATAAAATGGTAATGGCGAAAGCGTTTACACATAACGCTAGAAGAAGGGGAAAAACATTTATGAAAAAATTATTAGCAGTTCTTCTTTCTGCCTTAATGTGTCTGACAATGTTCGGTTGTTCAGGCGGAGGCCAGGAAGGCGGAGAACAGGGTGGTGGAGATACACCTACCACAGAAGTTGACAAGGCCACTTTTGAAGAATTATTAGAAGCTGGCAAGGCCAACGGCAAACCATTGACAATTTATACAACTCACTCAGTTATCAATGATGCTATCGAAGCATTCATGATCAAGTATGAATTAGATGGTAAGATCGAATACAGCTCAACTCAGATCGGTGATACAAACCAGATCACTCAGGTAGCTACAGAAGTTGCTCAGGGCGTTGATGGCGCTGACATCATCTTCATTCAGGATGGCGGACGTGTATTAACAGACTTAGTTGAAGAAGGCTATGTTTACAACTGGTACAACCAGGAAATCTTAGACTTAGTTGGCGAAGATTGCGAACCATTATTAGTTTGGGATTACTGTAACAAGGTATTCATTTACAACGTTAACAATGGCGAAAATTCATTTGCAGATGGCGAAATCAATAACATCTGGTATTGTACAGATCCACAGTACGCTGGCGCATTATGCATGAAGGATCCTTCAAGCGAAGGCGTTAACATGAACTTCTTAGTTAACCTGACAAGCGAAGAAAACGCTGCTAAGTTGGCTGAAGCTTATAAGGCATACTATGGCAAGGACATCACATTAGATGCTGACTGTCCAAATGCTGGCTACCAGTTCATTAAGATGATGTACAAGAACGGTGTCGTATTAGGTTCATCAGATGGCACTATTGCTAAGGATACAGCAGCTGCTGACAAGAAGATGAGTGCTCTGATTACTCTGAACAAGTATAAGAAGAACCTCGGCAAACGTGATGACGGTTCTGACAATATGTCATTTGCACAGGATGTTAATCCAGTTGCTGGTTTCATTTACCCAATCTATGGTTTACAGGTAAAGAACGCTGACAACCCAGAATTAGCTAAGGCATTCTTAATCTGGTTATATTCAGAAGAAGGCTGGAAGGGCAATGGCACATTAACAATCAAGGACGGCTCAGTATACAAGGGCATGTCTGGCAGATTCGGCGACTACAGCGGCAACCAGGCTAACCCAGTTGTTGATGGTGACTTACCAGTTAAGGAATGGAAGAAGATCTTAATTCAGGAAGATGCTGAACAGGCAGCTGCTGAAAGAGCTAACGTTGAAGACTTCATCTTAACAATTAAGTAATTAATCTTAAGTATAATCAAATAAAAGGAAGGCTCTGAAGATATTATGCTTAGCCTTCCTTTCTTTAATTAATAGACAGGAGAAGAATATGAAGAAAAAATGGAATAAAATAAAAACATTTTTCAGCAAGCCATACAATGTGCTTTTAGTTCTGTTCCTGATTATGCTGACATTCTTAGTAGTCATTCCATTGATTTCCATGGTAAGGGATACGTTCATTGTTCATCCATCTGAGAAATCAAGAGTGCACCAGGCTGTTGGTACCTTTACTACATACCACTGGCTCAGGGCATTCGCAAGCAGTTTCAGTAAATCATTATTATGGGATCCAATCCGTAACAGTATCGTTACTTCAATCTGGTCTTGCGTAGTTGCCATTTTAATTGGTGGTAGTTTTGCCTGGTTAGTTTCCAGAAGTGATTTGATGTGGAAGAAGGTTTTAACGAAGCTGTTCATCTTCCCATACATAATGCCTTCCTGGACGTTGGCCTTAGCCTGGAAGAACTTCTTTAAGAGTGTTGAGATAACTGGTTCAAACGGCATTTTTACAGCCTTAACAGGATTGCAGGTTCCAACCTGGTTCGGCTATGGTGAATTCCCAATCATCGTAGTAACCGGTCTGCACTATGCTCCATTTGCCTATATTCTGATAGGCGGCATATTGCATAACATGGATGCCAACTTAGAAGAGGCGGCAATCATTCTGAAAACCAAGAGATTAAGAATGTTCTTGAGAATTACGATCCCGATCGTAATGCCGGCTGTTCTGAGTACCATCATTCTGGTATTCTCAGGTGCAATGGCATCATTCGCAACACCTCAGTTCTTGGGCTTGCCGGTTAGATACTTTGTTCTTACCACTGAATTGTACGCGGCGATAAACGGTACTAACCCTGGTGTCGGCTACATTCTGGCCTTAGTCATGATCGTATTAAGTGTAATCATCATGTTCGTTAACCAGAAGATGATCGGTACCAGAAAGTCATATGCTACGGTAACAGGTAAGAGCGCAAACATTTCAGTATTCCATTTAAAGGGCATGAGACTTCCAATCTCACTGCTTACAACATTCGTTGTATTGTGCATGTCTGTAATTCCATTAGTAACATTCGCTTTGGAATCAGTCATGATGCAAACAGGTGTATACAAGTTATCTAACATGACCTTAAGTTTCTGGATTGGTCAGTCGCAGGGACATAACTCAATTCAGGACCAGCCTGGTATCTTACTTAACCCTGAAGTATACAGAACTCTGGGTAACAGCTTGAAGCTGGCATCCACCTGTGCCATAGGTGCCGGTACATTAGGCTTCTTAGCTGGTTACAGTATTGTCAGAAGAAGAGGAAACTGGCTGTCAAAGATTGTTGAAGATCTGACTTTCAGTCCTTACCTGATTCCATCAATGGCATTGGCTGCCATTTATCTGTCAATGTTCTCTACCAATAGAGGAATAATTCCTTCACTGTATGGAACATTTACGATCCTGGCTTTGATCGGTACGATCAAGTATCTGCCAATGGCTTCCAGAAGCGGTGTCAACTCAATGTTGCAGCTGTCACCGGAAATTGAAGAAGCCGGAATCATAATGGGTGTACCTTGGGTCAAGAGAATGACAAGGATCATCATCCCGATTGAAAAGTCAACCATCGTATCCGGATATCTGTTACCATTCATTTCCGGCATGCGTGAATTAAGCTTGTTCGTAATTCTGATAACTGCCAATAACAGAGTACTGACATCATTACTGCTGTTCTATGATGAGAAGGGCTTCACGCAGTTCTCTAACGCAGTTAACTTATTGATCATCGTTGTTGTATTGGTAATCAACTTCACTGTTGAAAAACTGACCGGTGCATCAATTGAAAAGGGTGTAGGAGGAAACTAATATATGCCAACAATTAGATTAGTTAATGTAACAAAACAGTTCGGTAAGGGTTCCTTAGCCGTTGACAGACTGAACATGGAAATCAAGGATGGCGAATTCGTATCCTTATTAGGTCCATCAGGCTGTGGTAAGACAACGACCTTAAGAATGATTGCCGGTCTTGAAACTCCAACAGAAGGAGAAATATATTTTGATGATGAATGTGTCTTCTCAGATGAAAAGGGCATTAACCTTTCACCTGATAAGAGAAACATCGGATTCCTGTTCCAGAACTATGCATTATGGCCACATATGACAGTATATAAGAACATTTCCTTTGGCTTGGAAAACATGAAATGGCCTAAGGATAAGATCGATGCCAGAGTAAAGGAAATCTGTAAGACAATGCGTATTGAAGAATACATCAACAGATATCCGGCAGAACTGTCAGGCGGTCAGCAGCAGCGTGTTGCCATTGCCCGTACTTTGGCACCAAATCCAAAGGTACTGTTAATGGATGAACCGTTAAGTAACCTGGATGCCAAGTTAAGAAATGACATGCGTGCTGAATTAAAGAGACTGCACTTAACAACAGGATCTACATTCGTTTACGTTACTCATGACCAGTCAGAAGCCATGACCTTGTCAACAAAGGTTGCTCTGATCAAGTTAGGTCTGTTACAGCAGTACTGTCCACCACTGCAGCTGTATGGTGAACCAAATAATGTGTTCTGCGCAGACTTCATGGGTAATCCAAGCATGAACTTCGTTAACTGCCATGGCAAAACTGAAGGTGACCATGTAGTACTGAACACTCAGAAGTTCAAGGTTATCTTTACACCTAATGAAAAGGTTGAATTGGAACCTGAACATGAGTATGTATTAGGTATCAGACCTGAATTCATTCATGTTTCTGATGAAGGCGTAGAAGCAAGAGTTGTTTCTTCATTACCATCAGGCATGGAAACAACACTGGCATTGGCTGTTGATGACATCGTATTGTCAGCAGTAGCATTCGGCAGTATTGACTTCGTTATGGATTCAACTGTTCGCTTCAACTTTGAAGGAAACCGTTACGTATTATTCGATAAGGAAACAGAGGAAAAGATTTGCTTAGGTTCTCTGGAAATCATTGAATAACATGAACGGGCAGGATAAATTCGAAGGATTTTTGAATAAATTAGCAGGACGGTTAACCAACATCGTCCTGCTTGGTTTTTTTGCATTGTTATTCTCATTACCGATCGTAACATTTGGCGCCAGCATGACGGCATTGCATGATGCGATGAGTCAGTATGTGTTATATGATGCAGATAAGACCCTGAAAATATTCTTCGCTTCATTTAAGAAATACTTCAAGATATCAACCATAGTATGGCTGGTACATGCCTTAGCTCTTGCAATACTGGTTCTTGACTATCTGTATTACAAGGGTGGGGATACGACCTTGGATATCTTAGGTCAGGCAGGTATCTTTACCTTGATGGCCGTGATCATTTTTGAAATGTTAATGGTATTTGTCGTTATATCCCAGGACATGGCAACAACACCTTGGGAAGCCTTTAAGAAGGCCTTGGACATATCGTTTACCTGCTTATTGGAAACATTGTCATTATTGATCATTAACATTGGCGTACCACTGTTAAGTGCACTGTTATTACCTGGATTCTTATTGGTATTACCGGGAGTAATAGCGTATGTCAGCTGGTTAATAATACCTAAGATGTTAAAGAAGTATAAGTTTAAGAAAGGTAACGCTACATACCAGCGTGAAAAAAGGAAAAAACAGTAACTGAAAGGGTGATTTGGTTACTGTTTTAATTTGGTTGTATTTCCAACAAATTAAGACTCTTCCTGTTTTAACATCATTTAATATGTAGTATAATAACTATGAATAAATGCTGGGAGGTGTTTATTATGGCAAGAAAAAGCAAGATAGCATGGAAAAGAGTAATTCCACTTTTTATATTGGTAGTTCTGGTTATATATCTGGTACTTTCATTACTGATCAGTCTGATCTTCCATCCAAACAGTGAAGGCGGCGGAAATAAGAATAATGATACAACCAAGGTAACCATCTGTACTCTGAATAACAAGCAGACCATGAAGGCCCTGCAGAATGAAAACAGAGAACAGACAGTAGAAATCAAGGATTACAATTTCTATGGTGAATCATTGAATCTTTACTATGATGCATACAGCCGTACAACTGTTGAATCAAACAGCCTGTCCGGTCAGAAGATTGCCTTAATAGACATGTGCAGTGACAATAAGATCACTTTCGACATCAACAGCGCTGTTGACAGTCAGATCAACATTGGCAAGTTAACTCCTGGCTTCTACTCAGTATACATTCAGGCTGGTGAAGAAGGCGCTGAAACATATACCAGAGTCTTCATGTCAAATGCCATTAGAGGCAACAATACCATTTATTCAGTATTAAGAAACGGCCAGAGAATGAAAGTCGAATTAGTAGCTGACAGAACTTACTTCGATACTGAAAAGGATGAAGAAAGCAAGCTCGATAAGAACTATCTGTATCTGAACGTAACCAGCGAAAAGGCTGAAGAAGCTACCTCAACTGATTACGATGTCGTAATCTTCAGTGCTCCTGCCTTAACTCAGGGCGGTGTATCACTGGTAGGTGAAAGCGCAAACGGAATCGTTGAAGCAGAAGAATTATACAATGTCGCTTTACAGGTCAGCTCACAGTTAGCTGAAAAGGGTTATAGAGTAAAGGTCATGAAGGATGCCATGGATCAGAACATTCTGTTCTATAACGGCAACGGTGTTGCCAATAAGGCATATAATTCAAAGGCCAAGTACATGATCTATCTTGACATGACAAACTATGACGCAGACTTAGGCGTTAAGTATTCAGGATACGCAGCAGGTACATTACAGACAGCCATCTATGACAAGCTGGTAACAGCTGGATTATTCGATGGTGACAGAACAAACGAACTGTATCCATGCGTAATGGAAACAAGTGACTATTCTAATGATGGCGAATTCGATACCGAATATGAAATCAGAGAAATGGGCGGCAAGGTATTAGGTGCCGGCAAGTACTCTGAATCATCAGCCGGTAACGCATCATTCGCTGCCAATAACATCTACGGTGTTAATACTGTTAAAATCGTAACCACCAACATCTGGGATTCTGCCAGTGTTGCCAAGTGGAATGAACGTAAGGAAGCTGTAGCCAGCGCCATTGTTGAGGGATTTGAACAGTATCTGAGCAACAACTAATCTGGAGGATTTATGCTTTTACAGGTCAATAACGGCACCAAGGACTTTGCGGGCGAGGTGCTGTTTGAGGACATTCACATAGAACTTAAAGAAGGAAAAAAAGTTGCGATAATCGGTCGTAACGGATGCGGAAAGACTACTTTATTAAAGAGAATAAGTGGTCTTTTAATGTTGGACAAAGGGCAGATCATCCGTAACAGTAACATGACGATCGGCTATCTTTCACAGCAGGCCTTTGAAGACGAGAGCATTACCGTTCAGCAGGAATTTGATAAGGTATTTGCCCAGTTATTGAAGATCAAGGAAGAGATGGATGAAATATCTCTTAAGCTGGAAAGCGATTATGATGAAAATCTGTTAAAGCGTTATTCAGACTTGCAGAACAGATATGAGGCCGGTAACGGTTATAACTATAATCAGGAACAGATAACCCTGTTTACCAAGTTTGGTTTCAGTGTTGATGATCTTTCCCGACCGCTTTCAACTTTCTCTGGCGGCCAGAAAACCAGGATCGCATTTGTTAAGCTGTTACTGCAGCAGCCTGACTTATTACTGCTTGATGAACCAACCAACCACCTGGACATGGCAACGATCGAATGGCTTGAAGGTTACCTGCAGAAGTATCCAAAGGCAATCGTAATAGTATCCCATGACCGTATGTTCATGGATAAGATCGTTTCAGAAATATATGAATTTGAATTCGGTAAACTGAATCATTACAGCGGTAATTATTCTTCTTATGTTGAACAGAAGAAGATCATGTTTGAACGTCAGCAGTCCGCTTACCGCCGTCAACAGGCTGAAATTGAAAGGCTGGAAGCCCAGGTAGAAAAGTTCCGTTATAAGAAGAACAAGGCAGCCTTTGCCCAGAGCAAGCTCAAGTATCTGGAAAGAATGGACAGAATTGAAAAGCCTAGAGAAGACACCCATAACTTCAAGCTGAAGTTTGACGCCAAACTCAGAGGAGGCCAGAGTGTTCTGACGGTTGATGATCTGACCATTGGTTATGATAAGCCATTGTGTAAGGTAAACTTTAATGTCAGAAGCGGTCAGAAGCTGGCCATAATTGGCCCTAACGGCTTAGGTAAAAGTACCTTGTTGAAGACCTTGATCGGTCAGGTACAGCCATTATCCGGTGAATTCATGTATGGCCACCAGATCGATGTGGCATATTTTGATCAGACCCTGGCCGAGGTAACAACGGATAAGTCACTATTGGAAGAACTGTGGGATGAATATCCTGAATATGATCATACGGCCATCAGAAAGATACTTGGTCAGTTCATGTTTACGGCTGATGATGTATATAAGTCATGTAATGTCTTAAGTGGTGGGGAAAAGGTAAGACTTTCCCTGGCTAAGATCATGTTATCAAAGGCCAATCTGCTTATTCTTGATGAGCCTACCAACCATTTGGACATCATGGGTAAGGAAGCCTTGGAAGATGCCTTAAGCCAGTATACCGGCACGGTTATCTTTGTATCCCATGACCGTTACTTCATTCAGAAACTGGCAACCAACATTCTCTATATTGAGGGTGATAAGACCCAGTACTATGCCCTGAACTACAATGAATATCTGGACAAGATAAACGGCAGAAGCGTCAATGTAAATACTGTTAAGGAAGTTGTGGAACAGACACCGGTATCTTCTGCAAAGCAGCAAAGAGAAAACGCCAAGCGTACGGTTCAGCTGGAAAGAATGATCAGCAAGGCTGAAGAGGAATTAGAGGCCTTGAGGGAACTGCGCTTTGATCCGGAATACTATCATGACTATCAGAAAATGCAACAGCTTGATGAAGAGATCGATGATAAGCATAATGAGATCGCTCATCTGATGGAGGAGTGGGAACAGTATGCACAATGAGATGGTCATCATCTGGAATGGCATGATGGTAAATGTCACCAAGAGTTCGCAAAAGAGAAGAGGTAGCGTTTCCTTTAAAATCAAAGATGGCAAGGTATATGTGACTGCCTGGCTTAAGTGTCCTACCGATTACATCTATGATGCTCTGAGTAAAAAAGAAAACTGGATAATGAAGCATCTGGAAAATCCGAAGATCAGAGCTTCATTTAGTTTGGATAACGGTTCAGACATCTATGTTCTGGGGAAAAGATACCATCTTCAGCTGGTTAATTCGTCCAGAGGCAAAATGGAACTGTCAGGTGATACATGTTTCATTTACGGTCTTTCAGAAAAGTCATGGGTAAATGCCTATAAGAATTATGCCGAAAACCTGCTTGATGAATTGCTTGATAAGTTCAGAAATCAATTACATTATGATGTAGGTGACTACACCCTGAAATACAGGTTTTACAAGAGCAGATGGGGCTGTTGTTTCTTCAGAAGAAGGGAAGTAGTAATGAATTATTACTGCATTGCCATGGAAGAAGAAGCCATTAAGTATGTGTTCTATCATGAACTTGCTCATTTGTCCGTGGGTAACCACAGTAAGGACTTCTACAGTCATCTTGCCCAGCTTGATCCAAGTTATAAGATTGGCTTAAAAAAGTCCAAATCATACACAATTGCATAGAATTTGAAATGGCAAAATGCTATTATATTTATAGTTAAAAAAGGAGAGAAAATATTATGGGAAATTGTTTAGTAGCTCAGTCCGGTGGTCCAACAAGTGTTATTAACGCAACAGTTGCCGGCATCATCGAAGCAAATCAGATGAATCCAATCTATGATCACGTTTATGGTGGTTTAAATGGTGTTGAAGGTATTTTAAATGGTCGTATCGTTGACTTAACACATTTAACAGATTTCCAGTGCAAGATCTTAAAGCAGACCTGTTCAAGTGCATTAGGAAGCTGTCGTTATAAATTAAAGAGAGACAACATTCAGGATTTCGAAAAGCTGATGGCTATTCTTGATCAGTTAAATGTTGACACAATGTTCTATGTTGGTGGTAACGATTCAATGGATACCGTAGCTGCATTAAGTGAATATGCTGCAGAACATAATATTACAAATCACCGTTTCGTTGGCTGTCCAAAGACAATCGACAATGACCTAGTCATTACTGACCATTGCCCAGGCTTCGCTTCAGCAGCTAAGTTCCTGGCAACAACAGCTAAGGTTACATGGTTAGACTTAAACGTTTATACCCGTCAGGAAGTATTCATTCTTGAAACAATGGGCAGAGATGCAGGCTGGTTAGCTGCTTCTACAGTATTATCAGGAATCGTTGACCTGGTAGTATTACCTGAAGTACCATTCGAAAAGGAAAAGTTCTTCGAAGAAGTTAAGAAGATCCTGGCTGAAAAGAATAAGTGTTACATCGTTATTTCAGAAGGCTGTAAGTACGCAGATGGCACATATCTGGCAGCCGGTGAAGCTAAGAACGACGGTTTCGCACACGCAGTATTAGGCGGTGCAGGCCAGACATTAAAGAACATGCTTCTGGAAGCTGGCATCTGTGAAAGAGCCAAGGTTCAGGACATGTCAACATTACAGCGTTGTAACATCGCAATGCAGTCAAAGACAGACGTTGAGGAATCTTATAAGTTAGGTATGAGTGCTCACATGCATTCAATGGACCCATCATTCACAGGTAAGATGGTTGCTTTAAAGAGAGAAGAAGGCAGACCATATGATCCAACATATTTCGCAGTAGATGCTAATCAGGTTGCTAACTTCGTTAAGCATGTACCAAGTGAATGGATCCTTGATGATTACAGAGGAATGACCAAGGAATTCTACGATTATGTTCAGCCTCTTATCTTAGGTGAACCTGAACTTGTAATGGAAAATGGTATTCCAATGCAGATGCCTCCATTCTACATGAGAAAGAGATAGCCTTAATTCAATGCGATTACCGGTGGATTTCCACCGGTTTTTCTTTTTGTTTTATTTTTGAAAAATCTGTGTACAAATTTAGTTAATCGGTTAATCATTTTTATTGAAATAATGCATTTAATAATATAAAATACTAAAAGAAAAGAGAAAACTCTTTTTGTTTTTTACGGGAAAAGGAGGAATGGAATTGTTTAAATTAGTGCTCAAATATACCAAGCAATTTAAATGGGCAGCCATACTTGCACCAATTCTCGTTGCCATGGAAGTAATCTTCGAAGTTTACATTCCAAAAACAATGGCAGCTATCATAGACCAGGGAATTAATGGTCCTGGCGGTGCAAACATGGATTTGATATATAAGCTTGGTGGAAAGATGGTTATATACTCGGTGATAGCCATGGTATTCGGCGCCGTCAGCGGCATGTTATCAGCTGTTGCCTCCAGTGGTTTTATTCATAACCTCCGTCTCGCAATGTATGAGAAGGTTCAGAACTTCAGCTTTGCCAACATGGACAAGTTTGAGGTTCCTTCCTTGGTTACTCGTATGACCAAGGACATGAGAGAATTAAGAATGGCTTATCTGGCAATCGTTAGGATGCTGATAAGATCACCGTTACAGCTCATCAGTTCTACGATCATGGTATTTACCATTGATCAGGAATTAGGAAAGATCTTCTTGATTGCCATCCCTGTTTTGGGTATCGGACTGTATCTGATTTCTCACTACGCTCATCCGATGTTCAGAGTATTAATGAGAAGATTTGATGCAATGAACTCTTCTCTGGAAGAGAATTTCATTGGTATCAGAGTAGTAAAGACATTTGTCAGAGAGAAGTTTGAAAAGAAGAAATTTGAAGAGTCTTCATTGAATGTCCGCAAGCAGCAGAGAATGGCAGAAGGTCTGGTTATTCTTAACAACCCGTTCTTCAACCTCGTGATGTATGCCTGCATGATTGCCATTTCATGGTATGGCGGTAATTTCATCATTCAGGGCAAGATGACAACCGGTGACTTCATGAGTTACCTCTCATATTTAAGAAGCATTCTGTTTGGCTTAATGATGGTATCATTTGCCTTAATGCAGATCGTATTTGCTCAGGCATCAGTTGACAGAGCAAATGAAATCTTAAATGAAAAGATCGACATTACTGATGATCATTGTGATCCAGCTCTTGTTCCTGAAGACGGTTCTATTTCATTCAGAAACGTATCATTCAAGTATTCTTCAAATGCCAGTAAAGCTGCCTTGGAAAACATCAACCTGGACATCAAGTCAGGTGAAATGATCGGCATCATCGGGGCAACCGGTTCAAGTAAGACTACCTTGGTACAGTTATTGCCTAGATTATATGATGTAACTGAAGGTGAAGTACTGGTTGGCGGACATAACGTCAAGGAATACAAGCTGAAGAATTTAAGAAAAGATGTATCCATGGTATTACAGAAGAACGTTCTGTTCTCCGGTACCATTGAAGAAAACTTGAAGTGGGGAAATCCTGACGCTACTCATGAAGAAGTAGTTGAAGCTGCCAAGTGTGCTCAGGCTGACGATTTCGTATCATCATTCCCAGAAGGTTATGAAACAGATTTAGGCCAGGGTGGTGTAAACGTATCAGGCGGTCAGAAGCAGAGACTTTGCATTGCCAGAGCCCTGTTGAAGAAACCTAAGATCATCATCATGGATGACAGCACCAGTGCCGTAGACACTGATACTGATAAGAGAATCAGAAAGGCCTTAAGAGAAAGACTCTCCGGCATGACGACCATCATCATTGCTCAGCGTATTTCCTCAGTCATGGACGCTGACAAGATCATCGTCATGAACGATGGCAAGATCGAAGATATCGGCAAGCATCATGAACTGATGGCCCGTAACGCTGTATATCATGACTTATATGAAACACAGATGCAGGGGGTGGGTGAATAATGAGCGAAACTAATTATCGTCAGCTAAGAAGATCAAAAGCTGACAACATCCCAGCCACCATTAAGAGAATATTCTCTTACCTGTCTGCTTATAAACTGCAGCTTGTTATCGTATTTATCTGTATCATCATAGAAGCACTCACAAACGTTGCTTCATCATATTTCTTTACCCCACTGATCAATGACTACATCGTACCGTTGATCGGTCAGAAGGGCGCTGATTTATCAGGATTCATTAATCAGCTGATTTTCATGTCAATTGTATTTGTGGCAGGTGTAGGAGCTTCATACATTTACCGTAAGATCATGAGTGTTACCACAACAGGCATCTTACATGATATGCGTATGGATCTCTTCAGCCACATGCAGGACATGGCCATTCAGTATTATGATACTCACACAAACGGTGAGTTAATGAACTATTACACAAATGACATTGATGCCATCAGACCTCTGATCGGTGATTCATTGCCTCAGATGATGAATACCATCATTTCATTGGTTGGCTCAATCATCATGATGTTTGTATTATCACCATCATTAACCATGATCACTTTGACATTACTGGTACTGGTACTACTTATCTCATTATTCATCGGTAAGAATTCCAGAAAGTACTTTGTCAAGGTCCAGAAGTCAGTAAGTGACATCAACGGTTATGTTGAAGAACTGTTTGCCGGTCAGAAGGAAGTAAAGGTCTTCTGTCACGAAAAGGAATCTGTCAGAGATTTCTCTGTATTTAATGACGCAACCATGGATGCTTCAATTAAGTCAAACATGTTTGCTCAGACCTTGATGCCAATCAATGCCAACCTGTCATACATCTCATATGCGGTCGTTGCCGTAATGGGTGCCCAGGCCTGCATTAACGGAACCCTGGGTTTAGGCGCCGTAGCCAGCTTCTTGCTGTATACAAGACAGATAGCCGGCCCTATCAGTAACCTTTCTCAGCAGTTCAACGGCATCATGATGTCAATTGCCGGTGCCGAAAGAGTATTTGGCGTAATTGATACCCCAACTGAAGTTGACGAGGGCAAGATCGAACTTGTTAACGCAATCAATGAAGAAGGTGGCCTGATCGAAACAAAGGAAAGAACCGGAACCTTTGCCTGGAAAGATCCAAAGACCGGTGATCTGACTGAATTAAAGGGTGATATCAGGCTGAACCATGTAACATTCTCATATGTACCTAACAAGGTCGTATTAAGAGATGTCTCATTATATGCAAAGCCTGGTCAGAAGATCGCCTTCGTAGGTTCTACCGGTGCCGGTAAGACAACCATTACCAATCTGATCAACAGATTCTATGATGTTCAGGAAGGTGAGATCACTTACGATGGCATCCCGGTAAATAAGATCAAGAAGAGCTCCTTAAGAAGTTCTCTTGGTATGGTATTGCAGGACACAAATCTGTTCTCCGGTACGGTAATGGACAACATCCGTTACGGTAAGCTGGACGCAACAGATGAGGAATGCATCGCGGCTGCCAAACTGGCCAATGCCGACAGCTTCATAAAGAGACTGCCTGATGGCTATAACACCATGTTGACAGCCAACGGTACTAACCTGTCCCAGGGACAGAGACAGTTGCTTAACATTGCCAGAGCCGCTGTTTCAAACCCACCGGTACTGATCCTTGATGAAGCTACTTCATCAATCGATACTCATACCGAGAAGGTCATTGAAAAGGGCATGGATAAGCTGATGCAGGGCAGAACGGTATTCGTCATTGCCCACAGACTGTCTACAGTCCGTAACAGTAATGCCATCATCGTTCTTGAACACGGTCAGATCGTTGAACGTGGCGATCACGATGAATTATTGCAGCAGAAGGGCCGCTATTACAAGCTGTATACCGGCGCTGCTGAATTAGATTAAAAGAAAATGCCTGACTATTTGTCAGGCATTAATTCGTTCCATGGATAGTTATTTGGAGGTTCTGAGGTAAAAGTCAGAACTTCTTTTGTGATTGGATGAGGGAAACTCAGGATATGTGACCACAAGGCAATCTGCTGGTGGATCTTGGCGTTCTTATTATAACGCTGGTCTCCCCATAAAGGCATGTTACGGCTGGAGAACTGAACTCTGATCTGATGGCTTCTGCCGGTATGCAGATTTACCTTTACCAGATTGAGATTGTCTCTGGTATTTAATAATTCGTAATCAAGACTGGCATGTTTTCCCTTATCTTGTGAAGTTACGGTAACGGTATTTGTCTTACTGTTTTTAATGAGGTAATCATCAAGAGTGTCTTTCTTCTTAATGTTATTTCCTTCAACGACTGCCAGATAGGTTTTCTGCAGCTTTCTTTCTGCGACGACTTTCGAAAGACGTGAAGCAGCCTTACTGGTTTTGGCAAAGACCATGACGCCGCCAACAGGTCTGTCCAGACGATGTACAAGACCAAGATATACATTACCCGGCTTGTCATACTTTTCCTTCAGGTAGTCCTTTAACATTGTTAAAAGGTCAGGATCATTACTGTCATCAGCCTGTACAGGTATGTTTACCGGTTTTTCAACAACCAGTAAGTGGTTGTCCTCATAAATGATGTTCATCAGCCTTCAAACCTGCCTGATATGCCGCAAGGCAGAATGATGTTGCGGTCAGTTGTCGGTATTCCCAATTCAATGGTGTAAACCTTGCCATCAGGATACTTTTTCAATAAGTGCTGTGACATGATGTTGTTTAAGACGATTGGTGAGAAACCTGTGGTATAGGCATTTACCAGAAATGCCAGTGGCTTGTCAGAAAGTATTTTTGAAGCTTCAACGATGAGGTTTTCCAGCTGGTCTTCCAGCTTCCATAACTCATTGTTAGGACCGCGGCCATAACTTGGTGGATCCATGATGATGATGTCATAGCTGTTACCTCTTCTCTGTTCTCTCTGGATGAATTTCAATACATCATCGACGATGTATCTGATCGTATGATCTTCAAGATGATTTAGTGACATGTTTTCCTTTGCCCAGGCTACCAAGCCCTTGGCTGCGTCTACGTGGACTACTTCCTTGGCCCCGGCCTTACTGCAGGCCATGGTTGCCCCTCCTGTATAGGCAAACAGGTTAAGAACCTTTATATCTCTGTCAGGATGACTTTCAATGATTTCCTTGAGCCAATCCCAGTTAACAGCCTGTTCCGGGAACAAACCGGTATGCTTGAAGTTGGTTGGCGCAACCTTGAAAGTCAGGTCACGGTAATTGATTGTCCAGTTTTCCGGCAGTTTCTTTCTGAATTCCCAGTTACCGCCGCCCTTATTGGAACGGTGATAAATGGCATCGTATTTATTCCAACGGCCATCAGTTGATTTCTGCCAGATGGTCTGTGGGTCAGGACGCACTAAAATGACGTTTCCCCAACGCTCCAGCTTGTCTTTTCCACCTGCATCTATCAGTTCATAATCTTCCCATTTATCTGCTAGTACTACCATAAAAAACCACCTTTAGACAATTATAACATGAATTGTCAGATGCTTTCACCATTAACTTGGAGGGGTAAGGATGGTATAATTATTTAGGTGGTTTTATGGAGAATTATCTGAAGGTTTTAAATGAAGATCAGCTTAAGGCTGTAACGACGAAATCCCAGCATGTCAGAGTAATTGCCGGTGCTGGAAGCGGTAAGACCCGTGTTCTGACGACACGGATCGTTTACGTGGTCAAAGACTGGGGCATTGACCCTAGAAAGGTGCTTGCCATTACCTTCACCAATAAGGCCGCCAACGAAATGAGATCAAGAATCAATGACCTCTTACCTGATGATGCCGGTAAGGTTCACATTTCAACGATTCACTCATTCTGTGTAACTGTCTTACGTCAGGACATTAAAAATCTTGGTTACCCAAGCAACTTTACCATTCTTGACCAGGATGACCAGAAGAGCATCGTCAGAGAGGCTTATAAGACACTTGATCTGGACAGTAAGAAATACAACACTAACGGTGTACTGGAATACATTGCTAACATGAAGTGTGCTGAACTGGGTGTTCAGGACGCTTATGACAGAGCCTATAACTACTTTGAGAAGGGCAAGGCTCAGATCTATGAATACTATCTGAAACGTCAGGAACAGCTGTATGCCTTAGACTTTGACGACTTATTATTATGGACAAACCGTCTGTATAAGACTTTCCCTAAGGTAAGGGAAAAGTGGCAGAGAAAGTTCCAGTTCATTCTGGTTGATGAGTTCCAGGACATTGACAACATTCAGTATGAACTGCTTAATCTCTTAACAACGGAAGATACTTTCCTGTATGTAGTTGGTGACCCTGACCAGACCATTTATACCTGGAGAGGGGCAAACATCAACATCATCATGGATTTTGAACATGACTACAGACCATGTGAAACCATTGTTCTGGAGAGAAACTACCGTTCTACCCAAATCATTCTTGGCGCAGCCAACAGCTTGATCAAATATAACAAGCACAGAGTTGAAAAGAATCTGTATACGGCTAATGAAGAAGGCAGTCATATCATTCATTACAAGGCTCCGACAGAAGATGATGAAGCCATGTATGTGGCTAAGAAGATACTTGAACTTGCCAAGAAGGAAGAATATGAATTCAATGACATCGCGGTATTATACCGTTCTAACTATCTGTCAAGATCAATTGAAAAATGCCTGATCGATTATAAGATCCCATACATCATCTATGGTGGTGTAAGATTCTATGAACGTCAGGAAATCAAGGATGCACTTTCATATTTAAGAATGCTGGTAAGTAAGGATGACTTGGCCTTTAAGCGAATCATTAACGTTCCAAAGCGCGGTATCGGTAATAAGACCATTGATACCTTGCTGGAGCATGCCAGAAGTAATGGCATTACCATGTATGAGGCAGCCAAGGATCTGGATTATCTGAAGAAGAACAGCATCAGAGAACTGGTTGAAAAAATAGAAGACTGGACTAAACGCAGTGAGGAAATGCCGCTTGAACAGATCTTACAGATGATTCTGGAAGAAAGCGGTTATAAGGTAATGCTGGAAAAAAGTGATGATTCCAAGGATGTAGACAGACTGGAAAACTTAAAGGAACTCATTAACGACATGTATGACTATGGCGCTAATAATCCTGACAGTTCGCTTGATGATTACCTGCAGCAGGTTGCCTTATATACTGACATTCAGGCTGACAGAAGCGGACACTTTGTTTCCTTAATGACCGTTCACAGTGCCAAGGGCCTGGAATTCAAGAATGTATTTGTCGTAGGCTTATGCGATGGTGTATTCCCGTCAGAGAAGAGCATGGCTGAAGGCATCAAGGGCCTTGAAGAAGAAAGAAGACTTGCTTATGTTGCCTTTACCAGAGCCAAAGAAAATCTGTTCCTAACTGAAAGCATGGGTTATAACTACGCTACTAATTCCAGCAAGGTTCCTTCCAGATTCCTGGAAGAAATCGATGATGTATTCATTGAGAAGGCCGGCATTAAGCCTCTTACCGAAAAGATAACTACCTTTGATGATGATGAGGAATTTACCATCAAGATCGCCAAGAAGAGGCCAAAGGTCAGCATCAAGCCTGGAGATGTGGTAATTCATGATGATTTTGGTGAAGGAGTAGTCATCAGCGTTAACGGTAACTTTGGTGACATAGCCTTCCCATATCCATATAAGACAAAGACAATGTCGCTTAATTTCCCTAAGCTGCATAAGAAGGAGAGTAATTAACATGGCTGAAGTTCGTGAAAGAATTGAAGAGTTAAGAAAGTTACTGGAACTGTATAATCTGCAGTACTACCGCGATGATAATCCAAGTGTTCCTGACAGCGAATATGACAAGCTGATGAATGAGCTCAAGAAGCTGGAACAGGAAAACCCTGAATATTATGATCCAAACTCACCGACCCAGAGAGTTGGTGGGGCTGTATCAGAAGGTTTTACCAAGATCGTTCATCAGAGAAACATGTTGTCACTGGGCAATGGTTATAACTATGATGACCTGAAACAGTTTGAAGACAGGATCATAAGCGAGGTTGGACCTGTTGAATACATCGTTGAACTGAAGATCGACGGACTTGCCATGAGCATGCTATTTCAGAATGGCAACTTCATTCAGGCCGTTACCAGAGGTGATGGTGTAGTAGGTGAAGATGTTACAATGAATGTCAGAACCATCCGTTCAATTCCTATGAAGGTTGACTTTGATCAGGAACTGGACATTCGTGGTGAAGTATACATGCCTAGAGCCAGCTTCCGTAAGTTAAACGCAATAAGAGAAGCCAATGGTGAAACCTTGTTTGCCAACCCGAGAAATGCGGCAGCCGGTTCAATCAGACAGTTGGATTCAAAGGTAGCCGCCAGCAGAGGTCTTGATGCCTTCTGGTATCACTTGCCTGGAGCTGAAGCATATGTCAAGACTCATGAAGAGGCTTTGGAATTACTGGAAAGACTTGGTTTCAGAGTTAACCCATACCGCCGTAAATGTAAGAACATTGATGAAGTATGGGAGTTTATTCAGGAAGTAACCAAGGAAAGAGACAGTTTGCCATATGACATTGACGGCATGGTAATCAAGGTAAATGACTTAGCCAAGCAGCGTCAGTTAGGCTTTACAGTCAAATATCCTAAGTGGGCAATTGCCTACAAGTTCCCGGCAGAAGAAGTCGTAACAACAGTTGAAGACATTTTCTGTACGGTTGGCCGTACCGGTAAGGTAACGCCAAATGCCAGATTCATTCCGGTGGAAATTGCTCAGACAATGGTTGAATACGCAACATTGCATAATGAAGATTACATCAAGAGCAAGGACATCAGAGTTGGCGACAGCGTAATCGTTCATAAGGCCGGCGACATCATTCCAGAGGTCGTGAAGGTTGTAATGGACAGAAGAAAGAAGGACAGTGTTCCTTACATTTTCCCTGACAAATGCCCGGTATGTGGCATGCCACTACACAGGTTTGAAGATGAAGCCGACACCTATTGCATCAACAGTGAATGCCCGGCCAGAGTAGTTGAGAGCATTGCTCATTATGCCAGCCGTGATGCCATGAACATTGACGGTCTTGGTGAAAAGAAGGTTGAACTGTTCCATCAGGCAGGCTTATTGAACAGAATAGAAGACATCTACAATCTGAAATACAGTAAGGATGAATTATTACAGCTTGATAAGATGGGGTCAAAGTCATTTGACAATCTTGTCAATGCGATAGAAGAATCAAAGAAGGCCGGACTTGATAAGTTACTGTTTGGTATTGGCATTAAGCACATTGGGGCCAAGGCAGCCAGAATACTGGCTCAGCGCTATAAGAGCATTGATGCCTTAATGGCCGCTACCAAGGAAGAGTTGACCTTAATACCTGATGTAGGTGAAATCATGGCTGATTCAATCGTTACTTACTTTGAGGATGAACAGAACAGGAAGCTGATTGATTCCTTAAAGGTAAATAATGTCATCATGCTATATGAGGATAAGGGCAGCTTTAACAGTATATTTACCGGTAAGACAGTTGTACTTACAGGTGGACTTGATAATCTGACCAGAAGTGAAGCAGAAGCCTTGTTAGGCCAGTTACAGGCCAAGGTAACGGGTTCCGTTTCCAAGAAGACAGACATCGTCATCTATGGTCATGATGCCGGCAGTAAGTATGATAAGGCCTTACAGTTAGGCATTCAGCTGATGGATGAAGACGCATTCATCTCTGAGTTAGAGAGACTGGAATTGTTTAAGAAATCTTAAAAAAGTGGAAATATCCTGTTATATTATGTAGAATAGTGAGTAGGATGTGATATACATGGCTAAAAAGAAGAGAAAGTTATTCGGTAAATTTGGAGAAAACGATGAAAACATCATCGATGTCGTAGAAGAAAAAACAGAAGACATAAGTGATGTTGTTGAAAACGTCAGTGAGAATATCGAACAGGCTGCTGAAGAGGTCAATGAGACTGTTAAGCAGGTTTCAGATGAAGTTACCGAAGTAGCTGAAAACGCCAGTGAAAACATTGAAGCTGTTGAAGAGGCAGCTGGTGATCTTGGCGCAAATGCTGAATCACTCGGCCAGGAAATGAGTGAATGGGCAGAAAACATTAATGAAAATACAGAAGAAAAAAAGGAAGAGTCACAGGAATCAGAAGTAACTGAAGTACCGTCAGATGTTGCATCTACAACGATTGCAGATCCAGGTGACAATGTTACGGAAGTTTCAACTTTTGATACGACCAATATAGGGAAGCAGGAAAAGATGGCACCAAAGAAAGCAAAAACTAAGAAAGTAAAAGTTAAGAAGGACAGACTCGGATTTAACTGGTTCTTCTGGCTCAGTTTCATCATCATTCTGGTTCCGGTATGTTATTTCCTGTACCTGATCTACAGTGCATATCAGGAAACACACATTCCAATTGTCGGTGACAGAATCAACAGTGAAATGAGACAGTAATTCAAACTGAGCAGGTTGAAAACATCAATTCAAGAATCAAGGCCATTGAAGGTGTTGAAGGCTGTAACAGTGACCTCGTCGTTGAAACATTGAGAATCAAGATCAACGTTAACGATGATCTGGCTGAAGAAGACATGAGAAATATTCTTTCTCAGGCATATGACATCGTAAATGAAGTGTTACCTGTTGATTCATACTTTACTCAGCATAACGATTATAAGGAATACGATCTGGAAATCTATTCATATGATGATCTGGAGTCAGATGACTTAAGAATCGTCTTACTGAATAAGAACTCAAAGATGGAAGAATTCCATGTTCAGACCATAACTACAGCTGTTAATCAGGAAATCGCTGATGAACTGCAGCAGTTAAGAGAAGAACAGAGATATGAACGTGATCATCCTGAAGAAGCAGCTGAGGAAGAAGAAACTACAACAGAAGAATCAGCAGAGCCAAATGAAAATAACGTGGCCGCTGATGATGTAGAAGGATAATGCAGAAGAATCAGATCTTTACAGGTACTTGTACCGATTACACGTATAATGGATTAGGTGTCGTTAAATATGACACCTTTTGCGTATTTGTCAAAGACATGGTCATAGGTGAAACGGGAGAAATAGTAATAACTTCCGTAAAAAAGGATTATGGCTATGGCCGCTTGTTAAAGCTGGAAAAGGCTTCTCAATACAGATGTGAACCGGTATGTCCAATCAGTAAGCAGTGCGGTGGCTGTCAGCTAATGCACATGAATACTGAAGGTCAGGCACAGTTCAAACAGCACCATGTTGAAAGTACGCTTAAGAACATTGGCAAGATCGATTTACCGGTAAATAAGATCATCATGATGGATGAACCATACCGTTACCGTAACAAGGTCATACTGCCTGTTGGAAAAGATAAGAATGAAATGCCGGTTACCGGTTTTTACCGTTATAACTCTCACGAGATCATTCCGGTAAATGAATGTTACCTGCAGAGTGAACAGGCCAACGAGACAGTTAGAAGAATAAAGCTGTTAATGTATCGCTTCAGCATTCATGAATATGTCAGATACGTAATGATCAGAGATCTGCCAAAGACTAAGCAGATGATGGTGGTCCTGGTAACTGACCGTAAGAAGATAAACAGACTTGATGAATTTACTAAGGAATTAGTTAAGAATGATAAGAACATTGTCAGTGTCATTCAGAATGTTAATTCTGAAAAGACAAATGTTGTATTGGGTAAGCAACATTATCTTTTATATGGCAGCTGGTATCTGATGGATGAACTGTGCGGTCTGAAATTTGAAATATCAGACTATTCCTTCTATCAGATCAATACAACCCAGACAGAAATACTCTATAACAAGGCAATTGAATTAGCTGAGCTTAAAAAGGATGATCTGGTACTGGATCTTTATTGTGGGGTTGGAACGATTGGCTTAATAGCTTCCATGAAGGCCGGCAAGGTCATTGGAGTAGAAATAGTTGAAGAAGCAATTAAGGACGCCAGAAAGAATGCGGCATTAAATAGCATTACAAACGCATCCTTCATCTGCGGTGATTCACAGAAAATAGCTTCGGATTTTGTCAGAGAAAACATTAGACCTGATGTCATATTCGTTGACCCGCCAAGAAAAGGATGCAGTGAAGAAACCTTGAACAGCATCGTTACAATGAGCCCTGAAAGACTGGTATACGTTTCTTGTAATCCATCAACATTGGCAAGGGATCTGCTGTATTTAAGCAATAACGGTTATGAAATAAAAGTGATTCAGCCTGTTGATCAGTTCCCGCATACTTACCATGTGGAGACGGTATGCTGCTTGTACCACCAAAAGAAAGACTTTATTTCCGTGCCGTATGAGCCGAAGAATGTGGAGTAAGACATGAGATTTGACAACGCGTATTTTATTATTGGTACGGCCTATGCAGGCAAATCAACGATGATAAAACTGCTTGCAGAGAAATATAACGGTATCCTGTGTGAAGAGAACTATCACGATCAGCTATTGCAAGAGTTGGACAGAGCAGAGTTCCCTTTTCTGACATACACTCGTGATCTAAGGGATTGGCATGACTTCATTAGAAGGACCCCAGAGGAATACAAGGCATGGATGGACGGCGTGTCTCGCGAGTGTGAGATACTGGAACTCAGGCTTCTGGATGG
>JAFRLB010000096.1 GCA_017431405.1 Erysipelotrichaceae bacterium
ATATATTCGAAATGTAAATTTATTCATAATAATAATGAAAATATGCAGTAATTCTTATATTTTCACCATGAGTTTTAGAATAGATACAAATATGAAAATATAACAATGCCATTAAAAGGGAATGCGCTAAGGCATTCCCGTAAGCTTCTTTATGGCTCTAATACGAAATTGAAGCTAGCTATGCACTCGTATGGCGGCATGATTTTTGCCTTTTCTATGACTGTCTTTGAGGCCTTTCTGGCCAATACCGGTAACAAGTTTGGATCATATTCACTCTCAGCAGTTATGACAACATCCATCGGCATCAGAATGAAGGATTTATTGTTCTTTAAGGCATTTATGATGTTAGCCTGATAATCAGGCTCCAAGGTTGTAAGGCCTACTGATTTATCTGCTGGATGAAAGGTCATGTAGAAGAATGGCTCACCGTTTACCGTTAAAATCAGTTCACAGAAATCCTGCTGGATAAGTTCAATCGTGTCTTCGGTACTGATGTATTTTGTGAAGTAATGAATCAATGGTCCATAGATTCCAATTTCATCACCATCTTTTAACAAATCTGCGTATCCTAATGCTCCTCCCTGGAACATGTCTGTTATTAACTGTATGTCATCATCGCTTATTTTTTTATCATTTTCTTCAATGACGACATTTTGAACATTGAAGAACCATTCATTAACCTTTACTTCAGCTCTTTCGGATTTCCAGCCATCTTTCATCTGCAGGACATCACTGTGAATAAGGCATGTTACATAACCGTTCTTGTAAGGATAGTTAATGCCGCCATAACCAACTTCTACACTGTAGTTGCAGAGTATGCCTGATACTTCCTTGCCGTCAACTTTCAGGACATAGATTCGTGGGAATTCGTTACCTTCGGAAGTGTAGGGACCTTCCAATATGTACTGGGAACTTTCGTTATAGCCACGTGTGTTTAACTCATTCATCAGTGCAGACTGAATAATGCTCAGTAATTGAAAGTCCGGTTCATATTTACTTTTACATCCCGTCAGTAACAGAAAAACTGTCGCTAACAATATTATTATCTTTTTCATTTTGCTACCTCTTAATTTAATTATAAAATAAAAATAGAAATGTTAAAACTAATAAGAAATGCTACGATAAGTAGCATAAATGTAATGTGATGTTTCTGTTAATTGAGGTAACACACGGATAGAATGAGTCAGAAAGAAGGGATAACATGACATTAGGTCAGAAATTAAAAGACATAAGAAAAAGATTTGGCTTATCACAGGAAAGCCTTGCCGAAATAATGAATGTTTCAAGACAGGCCATAACCAAGTGGGAAAGAGATGAGGGACTTCCTGATGTAAGTAACCTGCAGCAGTTATCAAAGGTATTTAATCTTACAGTTGATTATCTGTTAAACAATGAAAACTCATTACCGGCCTTGTCCATGAAAAAGGAACTGGATAAGGACAGGTACGAAATGAACCAGGAAGGTTACCTGAAGGTGTTAAAAGACTATTATGCTGCTCCTTGGGAGATCTATGAATTAACCAGAAGCGGTAAAAAGAGTAAGGCAGCCTGGTTGATAAGTGACTGGATCATTGGGGCAGGAGCAATGGAAACTGTTGATGCATTAAATGATCTGACACCGTATTATCTGGTAAAGAAAGGTAATCTGAAACTGTTAGTTAACATTCATGATCATGTTCTTGAAGTAGTAGAATTACCGGAAAGTACAGATGATAAGCAGTTTACATATGGGAAGAACAAGTTTAAGCAGTTTAGAAAAATAGAAATAACTGAATAAGG
>JAFRLB010000097.1 GCA_017431405.1 Erysipelotrichaceae bacterium
CTTGGCCATTTTCTTGCGGGAAATGCTGTTGATCATGGTGCTCTTACCGACATTTGGAATACCGACGACCATGGCCTTTATTTCAACATGCTTCATGCCCTTGGCCTTTAACTTATTTATCTTTTCCTGCATTACTTCCATGCAGGCATCGGAAACGATCTTGCTGACCTGATCATGTAATAAGTCCAGAGCGATGGTCTTATTTCCGGCACTCTTAAAATAGCTGACCCACTTCTTAGTGATTTCATTATCAGCCTTATCCTTCTTTGCCAGGATAATGAGTCTTGGCTTATTGCCGATGACTTCATTTAAAACCGGATTTATTGAACCTTCTGGCATTCTTGCATCACGCAGTTCAATGACCATGTCTACCAGTTTTATTTTCTCCTGCATTTCTCGCTTGGCCTTGGCCATGTGGCCAGGATACCAGTTGATATTTGCGCTCTGTATGTTTCCCTTATCCATAATCAACGTTCCTTACCTTAGTATTCTATTATTTTTTCAGCTAAAAAAAAAGAACCCCTGAGGGTTCTCTACTGATTAGTTATGCCGAATCTTGAAAACGGATATAAGATCAGCACGCCGACAGACTTGATTTTATTGGCCTTAAACGGTCCATAAACTCTTGAGTCAGCAGATACGATCCTGTTATCACCCATGCAGAAGTATTCATCTTCACCAAGAGTAACTGTAAAGTCATTGGTGAATAGTCCGTTCTTTGTCTTGGAAGCTTCTGCCTTGACATATTCCTCATCCAGGAAAGTTTCCTCAACAGCTTCTCCATTGATGTATAACTGATCATTTATGTACGTAACTGTCTCCCCAGGCAATCCGATTACTCTCTTGATTAAATCTTCGTTCTTACGGTCAAGTTTGACAACGACAACGTCAAATCTTTTGATTCCGCCAATGTTCTTGTGAACAATGCTTGAAAAGCCAATCGAATTATTGACGATCGTCGGATGCATTGAAGTTCCCTTAACCAGTATTGGTTTGAAGAAGAAAGTAGTGATGATGAAAAAAGCAACAAAAGTTACAACGACTGTTTTTAAAATATCCTTGATGTCATCCCAGGCCATCATTAACCCTACGGTTATTACTGCCAGGAAATCTATGATTCTGTCCCTCATTGTTATCATCTTACCGTCTCCTTTAATAATAAAAGCTGGTGTATGTACCCAGCTCTTATTACAATTAACGTTTCTCTTCGATACGACTAGCCTTGCCAGAACGTCCACGTAAGTAGTATAACTTACTTCTTCTGACTTTACCTTTACGTACTAATTCAATCTTTTCAATGATTGGTGAATGAACAGGGAATGTTCTTTCAACACCGATACCGCTTGACATCTTACGAACTGTAAATGTCTTTGCGATGCCGCTACCGGTTGTGCCGATAACTACACCTTCATAAACCTGGATACGTGTCTTGTCACCTTCCTGAATCTTAACGTGTACTCTTACAGTTGAACCACTGCGTAATTCAGGAACATCATTGCGTAACTGAGCTTTAGTAATCTGTTTAACTAATCCTAAATTCATCTTACGCCTCTCCTTCTAACGTGCATGTCAATAGCTCATGAACCCTATAATATCAGCGGAACTATCTAGCTTTCGCCAAATAATATTAACATACCGGAAAGAGAGTTTCAACCATTAATTTTCAGTGCCATATAGAGCTAAGCACGATTCGATTATATCCCAGAAAAGGTCAACGTTAACGTCAATAGCAACGTGAACGTTAGGTTCTTTCTTCATAAAATTGATTAAATCACAGTTTGTACGGCCATATGATACGTCACTCTTGTTATCAACTGATACATTACAGTAACTTGTTTCAATGACTGAATTATCAATTAAATAGGCAATTGTCAGCGGGTCATGTAATGGTCCACCTACCCAGCCAAAGCTTGCCAGCTGTGTTTCATTGTAGAATTCCATCATGTCCTTGAACAGGGTGCTGGCCTTGTTGCCGAGCTTATCCATTCTGTCAATGATCTCCTGGTAACAGCGAACCTTTCTGGTTACGTCAAGGCCGCACATTACGATTGGTAAACCGCTCTTAAAGACGATCTGAGCTGCATCAGCATCAACGAAGATGTTGAATTCAGCCGCCGGAGTAATGTTGCCGCTTCCGGCTGATCCGCCCATTAATACGACCTGTTTGATTTTCTTGACGATTCTTGGTTCTAATCTCATTGCCAGAGCCAGGTTTGTCATAGGTCCGGTTGTAACCATGGTGATGTCACCTTCTGAACGCATTAAGGTACGGATGATGAAGCTTACGGCGTGCATTGGTTCAACCTTCTTGGTTAAAGGCTCAAATACTGGGCCGTCCAAGCCGCTCTTACCATGAATGAATTCAGCATAGATCGGATCCTTTATCAGTGGTGTTGGTGAGCCGGCATATACTGTAACATCAAGGTTAAGATGCTGACAGATATGTAAAGCATTGGTAACTGTCTTCTGCAGGGTCTGGTTACCTGATACTACTGTTATACCTAATAGTTCAATACTTGGATGTTTGGCTGCCATCATGATGGCCACGGCGTCATCGTGTCCAGGATCACAGTCTAAAATGATTTTTGTTCTTTCCATAAATACCTTCCTTATTCAATTATAGAAATGTGTTTTCTTATATTTATTATATCAAAAACTGTCACGATTGATATTGCTATTTATCTTTTTGTCGCTTCCGTCAGCATAACGTCAATGCCATCATATAATAATCCAACAATGGCACTGCCGTCATCGAGCAATAATACGGCCTTACTGCCGTCAATACTGAAACTGGCATCAGTTACGGTTCTTTCCTGCGGACAATTCATTTCATAGAGCAGGTTGCCAGTAGAAGTTGAATAAACATACCCTTTACGTCCATCATAACCACAGAGCATGATAATCTTTGTTCCATCCGGTGAGAACTCACAGAAATGGCAGTACTCATTGCCAAGCAGTACATTTCTGATCTGTCCTTTTTCCAGATCAAAGAGGACACAACGGGCATCATATCCCCCACAGCTTGCCATCAGCTCACCATGGAAGACCAGATCACTGACAGAAGAAAAACAGTGTTCTGCCATACAATAGAGATTCTTTGTATTATGCCCATCTGAAATATCAAACACTTCGATGAAACCATCATAATGTGTATATGCAGCATACTTCAGATCAGGATCCGAATAAAACATGGCCTTACGATTGGCTGATTCAGGATAACTGCTGTAGATTTCCGGACAATTATGCTGTAAAGTTACTGAAACTGGTTCCTCAGGGTCAGTATAACGCTGTGTAAAATACAGCTCTTCATTAAATGATTTTATGGAATAAAGAGTTGCTGATTCAGGAGCAACCAGCAATACCGGATCACTGGAATAGGTACCGACCAGTACTTTCCTGCTGTCATTTGAAAATACCGTTGCTGCCCCAGAGTACAGTGTTTCTCCTGTAATAATATCAAATATACCTGAAATGCCTCCGCTTGAAGAAACATAACGTCCATTGCCTGAAATATAAGCTTCGGTCACAATGTTGCTATCAGTCTGTTTTTCCCATAGGACAGTTTCATTTGCAACATTGACTGCTTTAAGGTAGTTGGCTGACATGATCAATAGTACACTGCCATCATAGTTTATGACAATGTGTTCTATGGATTCACCGCTGCTGTTCTCACCTTCCAGAATGCACTGCCCGGAAGTATTCCAAACATAGTAACGATTACCAGAGGAAGCCGCAATTCTTTCTCCATTACCACTGTACATGACATTTGGGTACCCTCTGTCTTTATCAAACTGAAGCCGGGTTTCTGTTTTGCCGTCCAGAGAAAGTATCTTCATTCCAGCTCCATAGCCATGGGAGCCAACCACTACACTTTGTTCATCGGGAGAAACATCAATGATGAAAGGCCGAATATACCCTTCAAACATTTCTGTTCCACACGGCAAAACTTCACTGGAGGTATCCGCTTCATAATTCCACAGAACCAGAACATTATCTTTAGCAATTAAAAGCGTATTATTACTTAATGCAAATATTCTTTCACCTATATTCCAGGCATTACCATCGGAAGCATCATACTCCCTATACAGCTCACCAGTCTCTGTTGAATAAAGTGATACAAAGCCATACCAGGAATCAACCATATAAAAATAACGGTCTTCAGAAGTAAAGCCTACACTGTCCAGCTGGCCAATGTTACTGCGGGAAACTGTGAACAACAGCTCACCGGTTGAAGCATCAATGAGACAGGCTGAATTCAGATTCGTTATTCCTAAAAGATAACGGTCATCATGAGAAAAAACCATTTCGTCAAACTGCCGATTATCACTGTCAATATGTAAAACCGGTTCAAGCTCAACATTGTAGAGAGCATACTCTAAGGCAGCTGTAAACTCTTCATCCAAACTGTTGCCAGCCTGCTTCCTTATTTCTCCAGCCTGCTGAAGCTGTTGCAAGGCCAGAAGTTTATTACCTGAGGAACTGGATGTATTTGCCTGTTCAATAAGAACCTGCATCTGGTTTTTAACAGCTATGTTACGCTGTTCACTGATCTGTGCATTCTTAATGAAAGCATAAGTCAGAAAACCTGTCATCAAAACAAAGACAGCAGCTGTAGCGGCCATAATAATGTTTCTTTTACGAATAGCAGCCCGTTGTTTCAACTCATCATAATTGACATCCAACATCGCTGCTAAGATCCTTAGTTTTTCACTTCCCAGTTTTTTCAGAGATTCATTCACTGATTCAGCCCTTACATCACCGATCAGCGGTTCAACTTCTATTCTCTTTCCATCAACTTCCTTAAAACGCAGCTGTTCAGGAAATGAATCATCCCTTTCTCCTTCCACAATCAGTGCTAAAATACGGTCTCTGCGGCCCAAAGAAATATAGTAATCAAGTTCAGCATTACACCATTTTGATTCTTTATAGGTAGGTGAACAGATAACAATCAGCCACTCAGAGTTTTCCAGAGCCCGGTGAATGTCCGATCCAAGATCTCTGGAAAGAGGCAGCTCTTCAGCATCGCGGAAGACTCTTCCCATTTTCTTACGGCCTATTTTTGTCTGCAGATTAGCTGGTATATGATAGTTTTCAATCATTGTGTGCAGTTTTTTAGCAATGATTTCATCAGGGGCCTTATGACGATAGGAAATAAAGGCAGTATACTCATAATTCTCCATAGAGATAACCTCACTATAATTTATTATTTTTTTGTATCGTTTATAATACAATTTTAACTTTTTATAGTGCTTTTTTACAACAAAAAATCTGCTTTTGCCAAGCAGATCATCTGTTTTCTTCCATTTTAAGTTTTATATCATCAAGCATTCTTTCTTCTTCAACCGTAAAGTTTCTGTTTTCCAGAAGATCAGGCCTCAGAAGATATGTTTTCTTCAGGCTTTCATATAAACGGTACTTGCGGATGTTCTCATGATGCCCCGATAACAGTACATCCGGAACCTTCTTACCGTCATATTCTACTGGCTTGGTATATTGCGGGTATTCCAGTAGCCCGTTTTCAAAGGTTTCATCAACCGTGCTTTCAGCTGTTATGACCCCTTCTACCAGTCTGGTAATGGCATCAGTGACCACCATCGCTCCCAACTCCCCACCGGTTAAGATATAATCACCTATTGATATTTCCTCATCTACATAATCAGATATTCTGGCATCATAGCCTTCATAGTGACCGCAGATGATGATTATGTCTTCCTGCTTCAGTAACTCATGAGCCTTCTTCTGATTAAAGGTGGCTCCGGTTGGGTTCATCAGAATGACATGACTTTTTCCCGTTTTAACGCTGTTAAGACAGTCTAATATAGGCTGGCACATTAATACCATGCCCTGTCCACCACCGAAAGGATATTCGTCTACACGGTTATGCTTGTCCTTGGTAAACTGTCTGAAGTCAGCGACTTCAATGTCCACGATGTTTTTTAATCTAGCCTTCTTGATGATAGAGGTATTGAGAAATCCCTCAAACATTTCCGGGAAGATCGTCAGAATGGTTATTCTCATAACATGCCCTCAATGACATTGATGTCAATGCGCTTATGAGCGATGTCAACGTTCTTTATGAATGCCGGGACATATGGGACCAGGAATTCCTTTTCATCGGTAGAGATTCTTAAAATGGTCTGATAGCCATCCTCTACATCGGTAACGTTACCGATCTTCATGTTATTGGAATATACGTCACAGCCTGCCAGTTCAAAGTAATAGTATTCTCCTATTGGCAGAACATGGATGTTGTCGCGGTGAATGTAGATGTCACAGTCCTTATACTGCTGCACAAGATTGATGTCTTCCAGATCCTTGAACAGAACCAACAGAAAACCCTTATGCTCACGCATTCTCTTTACTATGACGCTGTTATACTTGTTATCCTTCTTGATGTAGAGTTCCTGATCAGGCTTGTATCTCATTTCTGCAAAGTCAGTGAGAGATTCAACTTTCAGTTCCCCTCTGATGCCAAAGGTATTAACAATGTGTCCGACCTTAATGTATTCCATGGCGCACCTCCAAAAAAGGATGCAAACGCATCCTAATAAGACTCAAATTTAATTGAGATACGTCTGTTGTCTAAACGTGAACAGACTGACATCATCTGTCTGATGGCACTGGCCATGTTGCCCTGTCTGCCGATCAGTCTGGCGATGTCTTCGTTTTTAGCATAAACATACAGTACCAGTTCATTTTCATTGATACTGTCCATGGTCTGAACTCTGACGCTGTCAGGATCATCAACCATAGGTTTTACTAAATCAATTAAGACTTTTTCGTAATCAATCATTACTGCTTCTGTTCATGAAATTTCTTCATGATTCCTTCTTTTGATAAGATGTTTCTGACTGTATCACTTGGCTGAGCACCATTGTTTAACCACTTTAAAACCTTTTCTTCATCAATGATGATTTCAACTGGATTGCTTCTTGGATTGTAGAAACCTAAGATTTCGATGAAACGACCATCTCTAGGTGCTCTAGAATCTGCAGCAACGATTCTGTAACTAGGCTGCTTCTTAGCGCCCATTCTCTTTAAACGTAATTTAACCATAAATATACTCCTTCAATAATTGTCCTCGAATAATATATAACAATTCTCAGATGCCTGTCAAGTATTTTTGCTTAACAGCTTTCAATTAACGGAAATTGCGGAATCCGCCTAATCCCATGCCGTTCATCAGCTTCTTCATTCTTTCAAAGCTGTTGATCAGTTTATTGACATCGGCAACGGTAGTTCCTGAACCCTTGGCGATTCTGTTCTTATGAGAAGAACGTAATCTTGAAGGATCCTTTCTTTCTTCAGGAGTCATTGAACAGATGATGGCTTCCGTCTTCTTCATCTGGCCGTCAGCGTCAGTATTATCGAGCATTTCACTGTACTGGTTCATGCCCGGTAACATCTTCATGATGCCTGATAAAGGTCCAAGCTTCTTCATCTGTTTCATCTGTATGAGCAGATCGTTAAGATCAAACTTGCCGTTCATCATTCTTTCGGCAGTCTTCTGCATGGCGGCTTCATCAAGTTCGGCTTCAGCCTTTTCAATTAAGGACTGCAAGTCACCCATGCCTAAGATTCTGTCAGCCATTCTGTCTGGATAGAAGATGTCAATGTCAGTGATCTTTTCACCGGTACCTACATATTTTACAGGTACATCGGTAATGCTTCTGACTGATAAGACACCACCGCCTCTGGCATCGCCATCAAACTTGGTAACGATCAAACCTGTAACATGCAGCAGATCATCAAAGCTCTTGGCAACATTTACGATGTCCTGACCGGTCATTGCATCTACTGTCAATAAGATCTCATCAGGTCTGAACTTATTCTTTAAGGTATTTAATTCAGCCATCAGATCATCATCAATGTGCAGACGTCCGGCAGTATCTATTAATACGGTGTCATAACCGTTGGCACTGGCATATTTCAAGCCTTCACTTACGGCAGTAACAACATCGACATTAACGCCCTTGGTAAATACTTCTACATCGATCTGTTTACCTAAGGTCTGTAACTGTTCAATGGCAGCCGGTCTGATGATGTCGGCAGCGATGATGAGAGGCTTACGGCTGTTCTTTTCCTTGATAAGCTTGGCGATCTTGGCTACGGATGTGGTTTTACCTGTACCCTGTAAACCAACGACCATGACCGTTGTAATGCCGCTGGAACGGAATGTGATTCCCTCTGCAGATTCACCTAACAGCTTAATGATTTCTTCATGAACAAGCTTGTAAACCTGCTGATCTGGATCTAAGGCTTCAGAGACCTGAATGCCTACCATTTCTTCCCTGATCTTATTTATGAAATTCTTTACTACTGTATAGTTAACGTCAGCTTCAAGTAAGGCAATTCTGATTTCTCTTAACATTGCCTCCATGTTCTTATCGGTAAGTTTGTCCTTGCCCGCAATGTGCTTAAAGGCAGAAGTCAAACGTAAGCTTAATGATTCAAATGCCATATATTTCACCTCTGTGTTCTATTGTAACATAAAAGATGGCCATTGTAATTAATGCAAAAAAAGGTAAAGCCATATATAAACACAAGTTAATGAACCCTATGGCATTCTTAGCTATCTGACCCATTGATTCATGAAGACACACACTCAATTACACTTGTAAGAACTATCAATATTGCCTAAAATATAGTTAAAGATAAGGAGATAATAATACATGGCAGTAAAAGTATTAAAATGTAAGGAATGTGGAAAGATGGTATTGGAATTAAAAGGAAGCCAGTGTCCAACAAAGTGTTGTGGTGAACCAATGGCAGAATTAGTTCCAAATACAACAGACGGTGCTTTGGAAAAGCATGTACCTGTAATCGAACAGGATGGCAATAAGGTAACAGTAAGAGTTGGCAGCGTAGCTCATCCAATGCTGGAAGCTCATTACATTGAATTCATCATTCTTGAAACAACAAAATCAGCATACTTAAAGACATTGAATCCTGGTGAAGAACCAGTCGCTGAATTCCTGTTAGCTGAAGATGAAGATGTTGTTGCAGCTTACGAATACTGCAATTTACACGGTTACTGGAAAGGCGAATAGGAACTTAAAAATCACTCAGCTTTCTTATTCACATTAAAAGAAGGCTTAATGCCTTCTTTTTTTAAATCATTGCCTTGGCAACATCAACAGTATCAACTTCCTCATTCTCGAAAGGCTTTTTATACTTTGTGCTGCTCGCAAAACACATTATGGCTACGTAGTAAACTCCCAAACCAATGACATGTCCGATCAAAGTAGCACCAAATGCCAGGTTAAGGAATATGAGAACATTGGACATTGCCAAGAAGATTGCTCCAAAGCGGATCTTCTTCGGCTTGGTCAGAGACAATGACAGTAATGCCATCATGATTACGGCGTAGGCCATCATCATGATGATCTTTCCTGTTCCTTCAGATGAGTTAGCCCATATGAATATACATGTTGAAACTGAAGCAAAGCCCCAGGCTGCCCATTGCCATTTTTCCGGTTTTTCAAACTTATAGAAATGATAAATGAGAACTAATTCCGCTGTTCCATATAAAGCCAGTGCGCCAATAAGGTTATAGTTTATGACCAGATCAGCTGCCGTACAGAATACCAGAGAGATCAGAATTGCCCTGCTCAGCATTGTCGGCTGTTTCTTATAACCTCTGTAGCCAAGATAAATGGCTACGGCACCGATTATGAACTTCAGAATACTGCGCTGGAACAGATACGTCGGCATCAACCAGTATGCCAGTTCCTGAATGCCAAACAGTTCCATGCATAATACCATGCAGGCTGATGGAATACGGTCATAAGTGGCATTGCTTCTGAGCTGCCCTGCCCTGATCTTTCGTTTCAGTCTGTGCTTGCCAACTAACCAGGTAATGGACAGTGAGAGCAGTGATATTATCAAGGTCGGTATGGTAAATACAAGTATTACGATCTGACGCCAGCTCAGATTAAGAATATTTGATCTTTCCAGATCGATGGCAAATGATGTTGTATCACCTTTGCTGATTGTAGATACATCAAAGGTATCGCCGTTAACGATGCCATAATAACCTTCACTGTTGATTTCCGTATCGCCGTTTGAAGAGTATACAACTTCGTAATGGCCTTTCTTCAGTTCAAACTTATACAGTTTTGAAAAACTGCCATTGGTATGGCCAACAACCAGTTTGATGCCATGCAGGGATACTGTCTGATCCTTATTTGAATTGATTACGACCTTGAAATCCGCATCCTTTGGCAGAAGAACTATTGTTTCACCATTGGTTCTTTCCACAAATATGTCAGGTCTCCAGCCTTCATCATGTGTATATGTTTTACCATCATAAGTAAATGTATCGCGGCTTACGCCATTAGCATCAACACACTTCAGCAAATCCCCGTCCAGGTAGTACATGACCGCCACATCAACATCACCTGAAACAACAAGTCTCATGTAGTTAAGTTTATTGGAGTATATCATGCTGGTATCCTCATCTGAGTACAGCCAGGCCAGGTATACTTCCGGGGTATGCTCGTGAGCCAGATTGCCTACCATGGTGGCGTTATTGCTCATGTATTTGGACTCAAGGTCACTGCCGGCCACATATCCGGCAGCTGAATATGCCAGATAGGTCAGAAGACTGTTAGCCTGTGACTGGTTATTATTATTAATAAGCTCCGTATCACCGGCAATCTCCATCAATGTAGTCATGACATTTGATACTGTTCTGTTAGACCACATGCTGATCAGCTTATCCTGAATATGTTCCTTGTATACCTTGCTTGTAGGTGCGATCTTAAGCAGATAGTTAAGAATGACCCTTAACTTGGTATCCATTTCAACGTTGTTCCAGAAATCAATTCCTACAAGATCCTTGTAAACCCTGTTAGCGTTCATGGATGTATAACTGTAATTGGAATCAGTCTGCTGGGCTGGTGTATACAGGGTCGTGCCAAAACGTTCATAACCCCAGTCAGCGAATGGAACATTTGGAACAGGGTCCATCTTGCCGACGATGTTATAAATGTTCGGATACTGCCCTGGCTTTGGATTCTTGGTTGTACGTGGTGTGGCAAAGGTATAGGTAAAGACATCTTCATGTCTAAATTGTTTACTGTCAATTAACTTTGTGGCCAGAATGTTGCTTATAGCGGCAGCACGGCTGAAGCCGCCAAACCAGATTTTAAGTTTCTTGCCTGAAAGATGCTGCTGGGCTATGTAGCCGAATACTCTGTCAAAGACTTCAGAAGCGGCACTGTTGAAACCAACATGCAGTTCTTCATCACCTATTGAGAAATTTGACAGCCATTCATTGGTATAACCGCCACCACATATACCGATTACCAATAATTCAAAATCACCGTTTTCTTCATCTTCAATGGTCTTATGACCCATAACGGTAGAAACAGTATAAAGTGAAGGATTCTTATCATAATCATCCATACGCTGATCTGTAAAGCCCATCTGTTCAAGGAAGAACTTCAGATGCTGAGCAGGATCATCTTCGGAAGCGATGTCAAAATGCGGTCTGAAAGCTGACCATGCTAAACCAAAAGTCAGTCGTGCCAGTTTGTGATTATATTCATCTGCACTCTGCTTAAACCATCTGTCGTTATATTCAAAGCTCCAGGAACCAAACTGGCCAATGGTAGAAAGATCAAAGAATGCCATAACATCGGTACTGCCTTCTTCGAAATACTCATAATATGGCCATGATTCAGTTTCATCACCTGTATTACCGTTTTCTGTTTCTGTATTATCAGCAAAAACAGCCGGATGTATTCCAGCTAAAAGAATCAGTAATGTAAAAATGATGGATAAAAGCTTTTTCATGCCGACCCCCTTCTACAAAATGTCAATTTCATCAAATGTAGTGGTTGGATAAATCGTAATTGTTTCTGTATTCTTTACTGCCTCTTCAATGAATGGTTCGAAATCGAACATGGCTTCCTGCTTTTCAACCTTGTGAATGTGCGGTTTGGTTACCGGATTCTTAGGTGTGAAAATGGTACAGCAGTCTTCATAAGGCAGTATTGATGTTTCATAGGTATTGATCTTTACAGCCAGATCAATTATTTCCAGCTTGTCATAGGTAACTACCGGTCTTATTACAGGCATGTTGGTTACCGCATTTATGACACCCATGCTTTCAAGAGTCTGAGAAGCTACCTGACCAATGGATTCACCATTGACAATTGCCAGACAGTTATTTTCCTTAGCCACTCTTTCAGCCAGACGGTACATCATTCTGCGCATTAAGGTAATCGCATATTCCTCATCGCAGTTATTGTAAATGGCCAGCTGCAGATCTGTAAAAGGCACGATGTGCAGTTTTATCTTACCCTGGTAGGAAGAAATGATCCTTGCCAGTTTCTTTACCTTATTTAAGGCTTCCTGGGAAGTATATGGCATTGAAGCATAGTGAATGCACTCAATTTCAACGCCTCTCTTCATGGTCAGATAGCCGGCTACCGGTGAATCAATGCCGCCTGATAACATTAACAGGGCCTTGCCGCCTACCCCTACCGGATAGCCGCCTAAACCCATGATCGTATCAGCCATGACATATGTAGCTTCTTCTCTGATTTCAATGATCAGTGAATAGTCAGGTTCATGAACGTCAACCTTCAGATCAGGACAGTTCTTCAGAATTCTGGAAGCAGCTGCTCTGTTTACCTCATCAGAATGAATTGGGAAACGCTTGTTGGCTCTTTTGGTAATGACCTTGAAGGTTCCCTTCTTGCTCTTCATTACCTCATAGGCAGCCTCTACAATCTTCTCAATGTCGTTTTCAACCTTTAAGGTTGGGGCAAATGAACGTAAGCCAAAGACATTCTTCAAAACCGGTGCCAGTTCAAATGGATCAGTACCGTTAAGATGAATGTAGACATGGTCTCTGGTTCTTTCAAACTTCAGATCAGGATAATCCCTTAAAGCCAGCTGCATGTTTACAGCAAGTCTCTTGATGAAGTCTTTCTTATTCTTACCCTTGGTGCTCAATTCACCAAAGCGGACTAATATGTATTCATAACGTAAATCAGCCATACTTTACAATAATCTCCTTTAAATCCTTTACGAACCCCTTGATATCCTGCCATGACTGTAAGGCACTGAAGGATATTCTGATGGTTCCCTTTAATCTGTCAGGTTCATTAAACATCTGACTAATGACATGCGATGAAGCCTGCTCACTTTCGCAGGTACTCTGAGCACTTACACAATAATCTCTCAAAGCTAAGGCATTCATCATGACTTCACTGGTTATTGTCAGACATGAGAAGTTCAGAACATATGGCAGGCCGTTTGCCGGTGAGTTAATTACCACATTATCCATCTTTTCCAGTTCACTTCTGACATATTCATTGTACTGACGTACGGTTTCATACTTCTTTTCAATATCGGTTAGAGCAAGTCTAAGGGTCTTTCCCCAGACCATATTAGCAGGTGAATTAGTGGTTCCGCCTCTTAAACGCAGCTCCTGCTGGCCTCCTGAGATGACCGGGGCAAGCTGAACATGCTGTTTCTTTAACAGAATGCCGCTTCCCTTAAGTCCATAGATCTTATGGGCTGAAAAACTGGCCATGTCAATGTCAGTAAAGTCAATGTTTATTTTACCTAAAGCCTGTACACAGTCAACATGCAGATAACAGTTAGGATACTTTCTGACGATTTTCTTGACTTCATCAATAGGCATGATGGCCCCTGATTCATTATTTACATACATGATGGTAACCAAGATGGTGTCATCGGTCATGGCCTTTTTCAGGTCATCAACTGATATTACGCCCTGCTCATTTACCGGCAGATAGACTACTTCGCAATCGGTGTATTCTTCCAGCCACTTGCAGCTGTTAAGAACACTGGAGTGTTCAACACAGGTGGTTATGATCCTCTTACCCTTTTCTCTTCTCTTGAAATAGGTACCCTTGATTGCCAGGTTACTGGCTTCTGAGGCACCTGAGGTAAAGATAATTTCCTTTTCGTCCACATGCAATAAAGCCGCCACTTGCTGGCGGGATTTATTCATTAATCTGTTTACTTCCAGCCCGGCTGGATATATGGACTCAGAGTTCACATAGTATCTGGCCAGCACTTCTTCATACGTCTTTAAAACTTCCGGGTTTAAAGGAGTAGTAGAAGCATAATCAAAATACTTCATTAATTACTTTCCTTCTTACCGCTGTTGATTAGTTTTTCAACTGTTTCCGGATCAACCTTTCTGATCGTATTCAGAGCAATTGTAAAGGCCTGAGTATATTCGCCATTACGGTATGCAAGTTCTGCTCTGGTAAGTTCACTGTCGATTTCAGGGTAAGTAGAACGGTACATGTTGCCGATAACGATGGCATTTTCAGCCATGATGGCGGTACCTAAGATCTTACTTACGCTTTCATATAACTGGTATACAAGTTCAACTGCACTGTTCTTCAATGAGTTGACTAATGTTACGTTGATTGGGTTTTCATTCAATAATGCTTCAAGCTTGTTGATGTATTCCTCAGCCTTCATGACATCGTCATTGTACTGGGTAGAAATATTTGGAATACGGTTGTTTCTGATCTTAGCCTGAACTTCACTTAAGACGATTGATAACTTGATAAGTTGCTCTCTGGCACTCTGTTCATCGTTAGAAGCTGTTCTTACGGCTTCAGACATCTTGTTTACATTATTCAGACATACTACGATTTCAGTATTCAGCTGAGACAGATTGATCAGGGATGTAGATGCCGGATTTCTGTTTTCCTGAATGCTGTTCATTAAGATGTGGCACTGATCAGATAATGTCTTGGCCTTGGCACTGGCATCATCCAGACCTTCGTTCTGCTGCTGCAAGCCATATCTCTTAGCCATTTCTTCATAGTTGCTGTTGAGCTTTTCAACAGTATTGGTGAGCTGAGTCATGTTACGTGATGTTACTTCACGCATGCTCATTAAATCAGCGTAGCTGTCCTTTTCCTTTTCAATCTGTGAATTGAGCTGGTTAAGACGGGTTTCGCAGTCTAATAAGTGTTCGTTAACGCCTTCAATGTCGCAGCGTTTGATCTTCTTTAAGTCTTCCTGTAATGAATCGTTGATCAGGTCAAGGTTCTTGCCAACCTCCAGATGTTCCAGATAAGCGCCCTGGTTCTTGATCAGGGTATATGAATTCTGAACGTCTTCAACCATCTGTGGTACTTCACCCTTGGCAACATTGATCAGATCAGGAATCTGTTCAACAATGTCGTTAAGGTTATTGATGGCGCCTCTGATCTCTTCTGTCTTTTCAGTAGCCTTTTCGAAGTTATTTGCCAGCATGATGTTTTCAAATTCTGAGAACAGATGGTCGATGCCGGTAATCTTCTGATCTAAGGCTTCCCAGCAGAACAGATACTGATCAGGATTGTTATTGATCTTCTGCTTGACGCCATGATAGATTTCCTTTAAGTCAGTGATCTTGCTTCTCTGTACTTCCTCTTCTTCAAGAATGGTATTTAACAGCTTGTCAAGATCGGTGACGGTCTTTGATGTTGAGGTAAGAAGTGTTCTGATGTCGTTATTGTTATTCTTGGCCAAGCCATACTTACGGACCTGAATGTACTCGTCAGAATCTGCGATCAGTTCCTGAACCTTCTTCAGGTTAGTCTGGACGGTTTCAAAGCTTTCCTGGCAGGTCTTAAAGGTATCATAAATATCCTTATTAACTCTGGCTAAAGCCAGTGCCTTAGTGACCTTGAAAGGTAAAGGTACGCTCTTTAAAGAATTCAGCTTAACCTGAAATTCTTCTACATCTTTTAACAGTTTCTTCTTGCTGTTGTTTCTTGCAATTAAGAAAATGACTAAAATAATAACAACTGCCAATCCAACATAAAAATATGGATTAGTAGCATATTGACGTAATAAATCCTGTATCTTTACTGTTTCATCCATAGTAAAACACCTCTTTTAAATATTGTAACATAATAAGGCTGTAATTGTGCGAAAAAGTACAATATGAAGCATTAACTTTTTAAAGGTTCATGAAAGTTTTTCATGACTGCTGCCAAAACATTTCCTCTCATTTTAAAGGTTGTACACTGACAGTTTTGATCACTCAGAGTTATTGTTTCATTCAAAGCCATTTTTTGATGAAAAAGCCCTTATTTAAAGGCTTTTTGACAACTTTTCTTTGACAAAGCATGTGGTAAATGATATATTATACAAGCCGATTATTAGCAGCATGCAAAGGTTGTCTTCAAGCGTTGGCCAAATTCAATTGTGACGAGTAACTTGCTGCTTCAAGTGAAAACACCTAGGGCCAACACCAAGATGATTGATTTGCACCTGTTGATGGCAATGTCATCAAGGAGGAAAATTATTATGGCAAGAATGACAGGTCCTGTTTGGAGACAGTCTAGAAGATTAGGCTTCTCAGTATTGGAAACAGGCGAAGAATTAACAAAGAGAAGCTACGTTCCTGGTCAGCATGGTCCTACTAAGAGAATCAAGCGTTCAAACTATGGCCAGCAGTTAGCTGAAAAGCAGAAGATCCGTTTCATGTACGGCTTAAACGAAAAGCAGTTCGCCAACACATTCTACAAGGCTGTTCAGGCTAAGGGTATCACTGGTACAGTATTCCTGCAGTTATTAGAATCACGTCTGGATAACGTTGTTTATCGTATGGGCTTAGCAAGAACAAGAAGAGGCGCCAGACAGTTAGTTAACCATGGACATATCTTAGTTAACGGCAAGAAGGTCGACATCCCTTCATTCCACTGCAAACCTGGTACAATCATTGAAGTTAAGGACAGCATGAAGAATTCTTCAGCAATCAAGGATGCTATGGAAGCTACATTAAATACTCCAGCATTCGTTACATTTGACGCTCAGACAATGAAGGGCGAATATGTAAGATTACCTGAACGCAGTGAATTAAATCAGGAAATCAATGAATTACTCGTTGTTGAATACTACAACAGAAAGATGTAATTATTCGGAAAAACCTGCATACAGAAGCGACTTGCAAAAGTCGCTTTTTGTGTGCCAAAAAAAATCTCCTTTTCAGGAGATTACTGTCCGGTTGTTTCGGCTGGCTGTTCAGGTTCCACATAAGTGGTGGTTAACTCAAAGTAATGAGTTGTGCCCTCCTTGCCATCCTTCTTACCATAGCTTACCATTACGCCTAAGTGAATGCTAGGTTCATTACTTACTACTGAAAGATCCAATCCTTCAACAAACATCTTTTCCTTGTCGACCTGGTTTGGCACCATGTTGTAGGCTACATCCTCGAATATGCCGATTGAAGGCATCATTTCCTTGGTGTTTATCGTTCCCTCAACATTTTCCACGATGACCAGAACCTTAATGTCATACATTGCCACCCTTGGCTGGTCAATAATGACATCATAGCGGTATCTGTTCTCCCCTATTTTATTGGAGATGAGTTCAATGTTGAAGTCCTGGCAGGTTGTGCCCTTGTTTTCGGTATCCAGGATGGCCTGGTAGTAAGTCAGATAAGCATTATATTTCTCATCATCAAGCTGCCTGGTGTTATTCTGACATCCGGCAAGCATGATGCATGCTAACAGAATTATCAATAGTTTTTTCAAGATTTTCACCTCTGTGATATTATATCACACAATGCTCTCACATTGACTAATTAAATTGTTTTCAGATTATTGACTTAAGAAAGTTGTTTGTTAAAATATATGTAGCTGACAGAGATGGAATTTACGACTCCGGAGTCAGGACGTGTAACTCGCGTTAAGAGTAATGAGTGTATGAAGCAAGTTCATAAACTAAGGTGGTACCGCTGTATTTCGCAGTCCTTAGGCTTATGGCTTTTTTTGTTTTTAAGGAGAGACATTTATGAGTAACATGACATTTTACGAAGAACTGCAGTGGAGAGGCTTAGTTCAGGACATCAGTTCACCGGAATTAATTGACAAGCTTAATGAAGGCGGTCTGACTTTCTACATTGGAACTGACCCAACCGCTGACTCAATGCACATCGGCCACTATTCTTCATTCCTGATTTCCAAGAGACTGGCTCAGCATGGCCACCACCCTCTTTTATTGGTAGGTGGAGCTACAGGCTTAATCGGTGACCCTAAACCAGATGCTGAAAGACCAATGATCACATATGAAGAAGTAGCCCATAACATCGCCGGCTTAAAGAAGCAGGCCGAAGACATCTTTGGTTTTGAAGTAGTAAATAACTATGACTGGACCAAGGACATTAACGTCATTGACTTCTTACGCGACTATGGCAAGTACTTCAATGTCAACTACATGCTGGCAAAGGACAAGGTAAAAAGCAGAATGGAAACCGGCATCACCTTCGCAGAATTCAGCTACATGATCTTGCAGGCTCTGGACTTCCTATGGTTATATGAGAACAGAAACTGTACCTTACAGGTAGCCGGCAGCGACCAATGGGGCAACATCACCAGCGGCATCGAACTGATCAGAAAGAAACTTGATAAGACAGCCTATGGCATGGTTATGCCATTAGTTACAGATTCTACCGGTAAGAAATTCGGTAAGACTGAAGGAAATGCCTTATGGTTAGATAAGAACAAGACATCAAGCTATGAAATGTACCAGTACTTAATTAACCTTGAAGACTCAATGATCATTGACTACCTCAAGAAACTGACATTCTTAACTCCTGATGAAATCATGGAAATTGAAAAGCAGCACAATGAAGCTCCTCATCTGAGATTAGCCCACAAGGCCTTAGCCAAGGACATCATTACCGGCTTACATGGTGAAGAAGAATACAACAAGGCCGTTAAGATTTCTGAAGCCTTATTCGGCGGTGACTTGGATGGCTTAACAGCTGATGACATCATGTTATGTGCCAAGCAGGTACCAAACATCAAGGCCGAAGACGGCATGAAGTTAATTGACCTGTTAGTTAACTCAGGCATCTGCTCAAGCAGAAGAGAAGCCAGAGAAATGCTGGGTAATAATGCCATCAGCCTCAACAATGTCAGACACAATGATGAAAATGAGATCATTACCAGAGAATTGGCAATTGATCAGAAAGTAATCATCGTCAGAAAAGGCAAGAAGAAACAGTACATCTGTCTGTTTGACTAGAACAAATAAAGCAGTACCTTGGTACTGCTTTTCTTATTTGTGAATGACGGTCCCCGTCTTTCCTTGTAATGCCTTTTTAGCTTTCTGTAAGGAAGTAATCAAAGCCCTGCCGTCACTGTTTTTAACAAATTCAAGACAGGATTCAACCTTCGGAAGCATGCTGCCTTTGGCAAAATGGCCTTCATCTATATACTCTTCAGCTTCACTGACATTCATTTCATCAAGATCCTTCTGATCAGGCTGTCTGTAATTAATCGAAACCTTGTCAACGGTTGTAAGAATTACCAATAAGTCAGCCTTCAATTCAAGAGCCAACAGGCCACAGGCCCTGTCCTTGTCAATGACAGCGTCTACGCCCTGATATGAATCACCTTTCCTGATTACCGGTATGCCACCGCCACCGACAGTAATGACAACGAAGCCTTCCGAAACAAGCTTTTCAATTGTTTCCAGTTCAATAATTCTCACTGGAAGCGGTGAAGCAACGACACGGCGATAACCCTTGCCTGCTTCTTCAGCAAACACAAA
>JAFRLB010000098.1 GCA_017431405.1 Erysipelotrichaceae bacterium
AAAAGGTTGGCATTACAAACGTCAATCTTTCCAAACTGAAAACCGGTAAGGTAGTAGCCATCAGATTCTCAACATTAAATGAAATATGCAGAGTACTTAAGTGTCAGCCGGGTGACATTCTGGAATATGCAGAGGAGGGTGACTGTGATGAAGAAACTGTTGATATTACTCTGTAGCCTGCTTTTACTGACCGGCTGTAAAAGCCCGACAGGAAAACAGTTAGTGCCGGATGATGAAAGACTGTCTTCAAGCATGAAGAATTTCCATGCCGAAGAGTGTCAGGAATATGTAAAGGGTGAAAACTTTCAGGTTAAGGTCTGCTCATTGGTAAAGGTGGAAAACGAACTGCAGAATGTATACCGTTATCAGGTTCTGGTAGCACCGTTAACTGATGCCAAGGTCGCAATCAAAAGCATTACCTTTGAACCGGATCACGCTGATGTATTCGCGGCCGCTTCATCATATGTGGCATTCAGTGGGATCTCTCAGGGTTACTTCATGTTACAGCTGCCTATGTGGGAAAAGGTTAATGACTTTGAAGCATACAGGTTTGATTTTACTTTTGATAATATCAGTAATGAAAATGAAAAGGGAATAAGTGATCTGAATAAGGTAACCATGGATGAGATGATGCAGAATCTTTCCGTTACAATTGAGTACAATCTCTTTGATAAGGAAACCATTGAGGTCAGCATCAATAACATGGATGTTGTAAGAGATGCAGATGATGAACTGTTAAAGAGAAGTGACATAAGCATGATCTACTATCATCAGACTTCCTGGGCAGGAGCCATGCTGTTCCCGTATGATGATGAACATTATCCTGTGAGCAGGACAGTAGAATATAAGAAAATACCTGTTGAAGCATTCGCAAAGAAGAAAATCAGGGAACTGGGTTATTACGATACCATGAGCAGTTTTGAAATGATGGAACATGTATCTGCCCTTGATAATCAGGGGCTGTATTATGGAATCCCAATGGAGAAATTACCGGAGAGTGTAAGAGATCCAATATTCAGTGAAACATGGAATCTGTATCCTGTTTATAAGGATGGGAAGATCATCTTCGCTGTAAAGGCCTTCGGTGAAAACATGTCAGTCGTTGACGACATGCAGACATTGGAGCGTCTGGATAAGATCATAAGTGATCAGGGTGAGAAGTATGTTGTACAACTTGAAGGATCTGTTTACGCCTTTGACAGGCCGTTGTTCAGAAATGATGTCTTCTGCGGGGCATACGAAATGCTGGCTGGAGAAGCTGATGAAAAGGTAATTGAAAAGAATCTTGAATTTCTGCAGGTGATGGACAGATCTTACTCAGCGCAGATCATCAATCTGTCCAGAAGAACCAGACTGTTCTGGGAGGAAAACGAATGAAGAAGTTAGTTGTTGTATTATTGGGATTACTGTTGATAACCGGATGCAGTAATGCCGGTGTGCCACTTGATAAGAATGATCCTGTATTATCTGACAGTATGAAAAACTATTTCAGTGAAGATCTGTCTTCAGAAATTGTCGGCAGGCATTTCCGGGCAAAGATCGTTTCAGTTGTAAAACTGGATTTTGGAGACAGAGCCGGGTACAGTTATCAGATTCTGTTAGCTCCTGTTAACGATGAAAACATCAAGCTCAAGTCAGTAACCATAAGCTGTAATAAATTGCTTGAAAAGTTCTATGACAAGCAACCAAGCATAAATGGCTCTCAGACGCCATGGTTGGGTACGGAATTTGATTCGTTTGACATGTCATACGGACCTATGTATGAGTATAAGGAAGATTTACCGGCATTTATGGCAGGTGCAGTCGGACTTGATTACTATGAACAGCAGAAAGAATTCAACTACAGTGATGCTGAATTCGATGAATTAATGAAAACTGTCAGATTAACTGTTAAGTGGAATCTGTTTGACAGGGAAACGCTGGTATTAACATATGATGGCGAAATAGAAACTGCCAATGGGAATTATGAACTGCTGAAAAACAGGGAGGACCTGCAGGCTGACCTATATGGTGAAGGCAGTATTTCTCATCTGCGTTACTATGACGGCGAAGCTTATCCGGCAAATATAATTAAAGCTGATTCTCCGACAATAAGAGCACGTCAGGAGATGGTTAAGCTGTTTGCCGAAAGGGAAGACAGAAATGAATTATGTTTCAGTAAGAGAAAGGCCTTTTATCCGCCTCATGTAAAAGACGGTTTAAATCAGTATGTTTCCGTAGCTACTGATTGCGGCTATCCAATATATGATTCTGAAGGCTGTGTTGGTCTGCTCATCGTTCACAATGCCTATGGTGATGGTGAACAGAGTTATGAGTATGTGGAAAACGCAGAGTTCAACGCTGAAGTTGACAATGCCAATAAGAATCAGGAACCGTATGATCTTCGCGAGGCCAACGGTGGGTATTATGCGAGCTTCAGAAACGGTCACAATGTATGGCTTTCCGGCAGAAAAATAGAATCCTTTAATGAACAGTCATATTCATCTGAAGAATTCGCTGATAATGAAAGATTCCTGATTTTCTGGCCACAATAACGGCAGAGCATAATTATTAACAAAAAAGCAGTATGGTGTATAATAAGTTGTATCCGCAAGGTATATGAAAGGAGGCTATATGCAGAATAACCACAAGCTTAAATATCTGACTTATACTGTCATGTTCATTGCCGTAAACTATGTTGCCTTTGCCTATGGCAAGATCAACATTCAGATCACCCCTGGGCAGTCAACAGCCATTCACATTGCCAATGCGGTAGTCGTATTGTCAAGCTGGCTATTGGGTCCGGTATACGGCGGTTTGGCAGGGGCAATCGGCCTGTCATTAGCTGACTTAATGGATCCAAGATACATTACTTCAGCACCTAAGACATTCATCATGAAATTCATGATCGGTTTCATTGCCGGCATGATCGCCAGAAAGATGAATCTTAAGGATAAGGATGACAAGAAGGAAATAATAAAAATAACCACAATATCATCTGTGGCAGGATTGGGATTCAATGTCATCGTTGACCCGGTATTCGGTTATTTATATAAACAGTATGTACTGGGCATGCCGCAGGAGATCGCTTCGATCGTCATGAGCTGGTCCCGCAGCATTACCGCCATTAACGCCGTAATATGTGTTGTGGTTGCGGTAGTATTATATCTGTCACTGTATAAACCATTCAGAACAATATTTAAAGAGTAGCTTTGTTAAGCTACTCTTTTGTCAGGTCCTTGATTATTTCTGAGGCTATTAATAAACCGGCACTTGGGGGTACAAAGGCATTTGAACCGGGTATTGATCTCTTTGTAGAGTCTTCAGTGAGTTCACCGGCTGCCTTTTCATCAGGTACGGTTGGCAATTCTGTTGAATAAACAACCTTCAGTTTCTTTACATTTCTTTTCTTTAATTCGTGGCGCATGACCTTGGCCAATGGGTCAACTGATGTCTTATAGATGTCAGTTACCTGTAATTTGGAAGGGTCTTTTTTATTGCCTGTACCCATCGAGCTGATGATCGGTACATTGGCTTCCTGAGCCTGTAAGACCAATTGAATCTTGCCGGTTACGGTATCGATGCAGTCAACCACATAGTCATACTGACTGAAATCAAACTGATCCTTTGTTTCCGGTAAGTAGAAGGTATTGTACTTGTTTATGACGATGTCAGGATTAATGTCCTTGCATCTTGCTTCAGCTACATCGGTCTTGTACTGACCAATGGTTGAATGTAAGGCATAGATCTGACGGTTTAGATTGGTCAATGAAACAGTATCATTATCTATTAAGTCAAGAGTACCGACACCACATCTGGCTAGCGCCTCAACAACATAGCCTCCAACCCCACCTAAGCCAAAAACAGCTATGCGTGAGTTGTGGATTTTCTGCATCTTCTCTTCACCGAATATTAATTCTGTTCTGGAAAACTGATTAAGCATCATTCATTCTCCTTATAGGTTTTAGTGAATTCATACATGGCATTAACTGCGCTCTTAAGATCTACTAAACACAGGGTTGCCAGGATTTCATCATCATTTTCCTTGTAATTGCCGCCAACGAAGAATATCTTTACGCCATATTCAATTGCCTGAGGCAACAGACAGTAGGTCTGATATGGTTCATACAGGGCAGTAGATAACAGGAATACCGTACTTCCCGGTTTTACCTTGTAGCACTTTAAGAAGTGCTTGAATGTATCAACGGTATTGGCTCTGGTTCTGTTTGGGTCGGTACAAGGAGCACTCAGATTATGATAGTCACGTAACTTGTCGTTTGATTCATAGGTAGCTTCTATCCAGTGCTTCTTTTCATTGCCCTTGAAATGTTCCTTTACCTTTGAAGCTTTCTTTAAGTCATAGGCTTCGCGCATTGCGGCATCCATTTCCTCAAATTCGGTCTTGGCTTCACCGGCGAAGTCAGCGATGTCCTTGAATTCATTTTCCTTGGTTATCGGTCGCTGGCTGGATAATGATACAACGGTTATTTTCTTATCAGGGAATCTGGCACAGGCCTTTTCAGCTAAAAGACATCTTCTGAGATTTGACTTGCCAAAGCCGCCTAAAGGTAATACGTAGTCAGGCCTTAACGGTATGTCAGTCTTTTCGTCTAACATTCCTAACTTATGGAAACAGTCAATGATCTCATCGCGGTGTTCATTGACGAATTCGTCTTCTTTGGTGATGTCCTGTCTTTCACCGCCATCGGCCATTTTCTTACGGTAGTCCCAATGTTCAGCCAGTTCATTGACTTCCTTTATGTCGGTCAGTGAATTACCATAGTTAAATAATTTAACTATTCGCTGGAATGGCTCACTTTCTATGAAGCTTCTGATTTCGTCCTTATATTGACTGATGATTGAAGGCACGGTTGGATAATACTTCAACAGCGTTTCAATGTCCTTTAACTGATCACTCTGATAGCCAAACATGCGGCCATAGGCATCATTAATGTGACCAAATACTTCCTCGGCCTTTTTCTGCATCTGCGGATACTTGTATACTAAGCGAACTTCTCTTGTGAAGTTGTTTATCTGAGCATTCATTTCCGGCTCGATCTTATTGGTATCGGCCAGTAATATCTCACGTTCAAATATTTCATTAAGAACATCTTCTGATACATTACCCTTGGTTAAAAGGGAACCGTTAATGCGGTTAAGGTTGATTGACAGCCTTAATCTGGCATCATCTCTGATGTCTTCGGCAACACTGGTGTCATTGCTTAATTCAAGTCTGGTGTCATAGGCCAGCTTGTGGTATTCAATTGATTTATCGTAGTCCTTCAGATAGTACTGAATCGTACCAAGTGAAGTGTAGGAGTGGGCAATTCTGCCTCTCATTTCATCACTGTATCTTCCTGAACCGTTAACGATGACATCTTCTCTGGTCGTTAAGGCCATGATCTGATATTTCTCAGCTTCCTTGGCTAACTCGGTAAGATGGTTCTGTTCTTCTTCAGTTTTATCAGGATGAGCAATGTTATAAAGGCGGTATTTTGCCAGACACAATGCACCCTGGATCGTATTGATTTTAGCGATGGTTACGGAACGGACTTCTTCATCCTTAATTCTTTCAGCTCTTTTGAGAACCGAATCAAGCTTCTTGCCATATTCCTCAACAATGTCGGTTTCCTTTAATGAAGCCGGTGTTCTGTTGCCTAAGGAATATAAAGAGTAACAGAATGAAGCCACATCGTCGGCGTATTCTTCATCCGAGACTTTTGATTTGTCATATAAACTGATGCAGCCGGTGGCTATGTCATAAAGTCTTGAAGTCTTTATGGCAAAATGTCTGGTAAACAGCTTATTGGCAAACTTACGGTATACTTCATCGTTTTCTGAATCTCTGATCAGATCAAAGATGAATTCACTTTGTTCCTCGTAGTCATCAGTGTTTTCACTGGTGATGTCTACGTTATCGGATATTTCACTGATTATTTCCTGGAATCTGTCCGGCCATAATTCAGCCATGATGTAAATGCCATAGGAAATGTACCAGTTTAGTGAGGTCTGATGGTCAAAACGGTATACGCCGCCGCCAACTCTGCTTCTTTCAGCGTCAACGGTGAAAAACTGCAATACCTTGCTCATGATCTTCTCAAATGAAGTAAGTTCATTTCTGACTTCCAATGGCTTTCTGTTTCTTAAGAAACTGATCAGATCTTCAAGTTCTTCATCAGTTACTTCAAGCTCCCATTTGTCAGCGTATTCCAGTAAGTAGAATGCCTCTAAGGAATCAATGTCAAAACTGCTCATTAATGAGGTTACTGATTTTGTGAGGTCAATTCGACTGGTTGTCATGTTGAGCAGGTTATTGTTATAGTACATTTCAGCCACAGCCATTGGGAAAAGACACATGGTGGTAAAGAATGATCTTATGTTTACACTGTCAGTCTTTCTTAACTGAGCAATGACACATTTCTCAATTAGTTCACCTGGCGTTAATAAAGCCTGGTTATCCATCTGGAAGTCATAGTTGGAACCGTCAAAACTGTTACAGAACATTGTCAGTAACATTGGGTTTCTAAGCATTACCATCATGTTGGCATCAGACTGTAAGGCTAATAAGTCATTATACTGATAGCTGTTCATGTATTGCTTGACGACTTTTTCTTCTAAAGGTAAAAGCTTTAAGAAGATTGTAATATTTGTGTTAATGCCCTGAATGAAACTCTTGTCTCTGGTCGTTAATACCGTAGTAACATAATCATCTATTTCATTGAGGTCATTTTGAATCTTTTCTATGTTTTCCGCTTCATTATAGCCATCCAATAACAGCACCCAGTTTGCGTCATTGTTTCTTAGGTAGTCCGGAATGTTATCGGGAGTGACAGGGAAGTGACGGTAGGTTGCGTGAAGATATTCAAAAAGTGGATGTTCCTTTTCGCCATATCTTTCATAACAGGTTCTTACTGAAACATATAATGGCAGCCAGTTGGACTGTAAAAGAGACATCCATAATGACTTTATGGAATATGACTTGCCGGATCCGCCATTGGCATACATGATGTATGTCTTTTCCTTCTCAAGTTCCAGATTAAGAATGTTGGTTATTTTCTTGCCGCCGTCAAATTCGATCTGCGGCAATAACAGTTCATTATAAGTAACAGGTGAAAGGCCGTATTCACTCTTCTTGGATATCCTTATTGATTCGGAACGGATGTCTTCCAAGGCCGTTCTTTCCCTGGTTATGACATCATCATTTAATTCTGATTTGCCATTTACCCAGTCCAGAACTTCCTTGTAACAATCCTTACCGCCATTACGTATTTCCGTGAAATGAGCTACACCCTTGAAAATGTGGAACAGTTTATTGGCCATTGTGGAAGTGAACTGACCAAAGCCATAGACTCTGGCATCGCCATCACTGCTCTCGTTGTAATATATTCTCTTGGCAAAGGCTCTTATCTCCTGTAAGATGCCGTTATTTAACAGATTACCGTCTTCATCAGTTCTGATGTTTTCGTTACAGACCAGTAAGAACTTTTCACTCTCTGCGGCCACTTCCGAAGTAGAAACAAAGGCCCGGTTATTATTACTGGCAGAGGCAGAAAAAAGGAAACAGTCAACACCTGCTTCAGTCAGATAGTTATAGATCTCTTCAGCCTTTCTTAAAGAGCCGTCATTATCATAAGTACCGTGATAGGCAATAAAAAGCTTCTTCTTAGCCATGTTACTTCCTCTTTAGTTAATTGTATCATTAATGAGTAATTATGAAAAAGTTTTTCTATATTTTACAAAAACCAATATAATAGATATGTAAAGACAGGTAATTACTATGAACAATTGGATCTCTTTAATAACAGCTTTACTGACAATTGCCATTGCCGTATTTGTCAGCCTGAAATGTGATACTAAGCGCATGCAGAAGATCATCTTCTGTTGCCTGTTTATCGTGGTCATAAGCGGTCTGGGCTTCTATGGCTTTGGCCTGGCGAAGCCGGAAGATACCTTGGGAGATAAGATCATAAACGGCTTTAAGACGGTTGGCTATACTATTTCTATGTTTGGCGGTGGGGAAAAGTTTGACGCCTTAATGAATGCGAATGGCTGGTTTGCCTCAAATATCTTCTGGCAGATAACCTATTGGATCATTCACTTACTGGCTGTTTTTGTTACGGCAAGTACCTTGTTAATTACCTGGGGTAAGAAACTGCTTAACCGAATGAAGCTCATCCTTCCGGCAAAGAAGATAGCCATTCTATATTGTAATAACGATAAGAGATACGCTCACATTTCCAAATTGGAAAATGAAAGATGCAGAGTTATTTATGTTGGCAATTATTCAAAGGATGTAAATAACAAACTGGCTGACTATGCCGTTGACTACATTTCCGAACAGGAAATGGCTGAAAACGGTCAGTGGTTAAAGAGACATCTGTGGTTTAAGAAAAAGGATAAGCAGATAAGGGTTTTGTGCCTTAACGATAATGATCAGCAGAACATCAGATTCATTAATAAACTGATTAAGAGTTTTAAAAACCTGAAGGTTAATTCAGAGCAGATCAGCATTTACGTTCTCGGTGAAAACATCATTGATTATGATTTCATGGCAGACTTGCGTGATGAAAACGGTCACCGTTATATCAGTGAGATCTATTCGTCTGGCGAACTGGCTGCTCATAAGCTGATGCAGAAGGCAATGCCATACACCAGTGTTGAATTTGATCATGAAACCTGTAAGGCTAAGGAATCATTCAATTCAATGGTCATTGGCTTTGGTGATGTTGGCCAGGAAGTATTGCGTTACTTAGTCAGATATGGTCAGTTCTTAGGCAGTGAGTTCAAGGCTAATGTATTTGACTGCTCAATGAATGAAAACGGCGGCTTGTTCAGCCAGCTCTATGAAGACATGATGAAGAGATATGACATTAACCTGCATAACATCAATGCCTTCAGCAAGGACATTTACGGTTTCTTTAATCCTGAAAACAAGATCAACTATCTGGTTGTATGTACAGGAGACGAAGAGACTAATCATGAAATAATTGAAGATATCAGACTGTATAAGAGACTTCATGAAGACTGTTTCAGTAAGAAGGCAGTAATAGCTTCATGTACCAAGCAGAAGATAGAAATACACGACGGTAATGGTGAAATCATTACGCTTGATCCAACCTCAGTAAGTGAACTGTTAAGTAAACCTGTTGACATGATTGCCAGACACATTAACGATGTTGATTACCGAAAGAAGGTAACTGGCAAGGAGATTAGCAAGGAAGAACTGGCAGACCAGTGGTATCGCAAGGATCCAATGGACCGCCTAAGCAGCATGTCCAGTGCAGAATTCTTAAGAACCTACATTGCCTGTGCGGGATGTGAAGGTATGAGTAAGAAGGAACTGGAAAAGCTCATTGATGAAAAGTTAATAAAGATATTACCTGAATTAGAGCATCTCAGATGGAATGCCTTTGAATCTTCAATGGGCGTTACCACAATGAGCGTAGAAGAGTTTAAGGAAAATGTCAATAAGTGTAATCAGCTTGTTGAAAAAGCCTTGAAGAGCGGCGATAAGAAGGATCTTGAAGCAGCTCAGAAACAGTTCGCCATTACCAGAAAGAACATCGGTCCTTATGGCCTTGGCGGTAAGCACGTCTGCTTAACTGATTGGGAAAAGCTTGATGAATTATGGCAGATCTATGAGCCAATGTTAATTAAATATAACGGGCTCATGGAAAAGAATGACTTAAGAAAAGCTTCAACTCTTGACTTCAAGCAGCTGGATGAGAAGAACATTTACCACATGTTAGATGTCTTATAGAAATATGAAGAAAGTACTAGTAGTGGTAATGGCTGTTATGATGCTGTGTTGCGGATGCAGTGACAGTAAAGAAGAAACAATTGATGATGGCAAATTAAAGCCTGAGGAAGAAGAAATGGTTGATGTTGGTGTTTTTGATTTGGAAAGTCAGACAGTTAAGCTGAATGACGGTAACATCATGCCGGTAATTGGACTGGGAACCTGGACACTTTCCAACGAAGAAGCTGAAGAATCAGTTTACCATGCCCTGAAGTGCGGTATGAGACTAATAGATACAGCCAGATACTACCGTTGTGAGGTGGGAGTTGGTAAGGGCATAGCCAGGGCCATTGAAGAGGGCTTTGTGACCAGAGAAGAAATATTTGTTACTACCAAGATAATGCCGTCTGATTATGACAGGGCTGCTCAGGGCATTAATGATTCCCTAAAGGATCTTAACCTGGATTACATAGACCTGATACTGATTCATCAGCCGGGAAGTAATGATGAAGCAGTTTACCGGGCCATGGAAGATGCTCAGAAAGCCGGTAAGGTTCATTCGATTGGAATTTCTAATTATTATACAAAGCAGCAGGTCGATGAAGTGCTGTCCTATGCTAAGGTGATCCCGGCAGTAATTCAGAATGAGAACCATATTTACTATCAGAATGATGAATTAAAGGAATACGTCAGTCAGTATGGAATAGTACTTGAGTCCTGGTACCCATTTGGCGGCAGGGGACATACAAGTGAGAATTTCAACAATGAAGTCATTCTGGACTTAGCAACGAAACACGAAAAGAGCAGTGCTCAGATCATCTTACGCTGGCAATTACAGGATGGCTATGTGGTAATACCAGGCTCTTCAAATCCTGATCACATAAGAGAAAACTATGATGTATTTGATTTTGAACTGTCTGAGGAGGAAATGAATTCAGTCAGAGAAATAGATCAGAATCAGAGATATGAAAATTGGTAAAAAAAA
>JAFRLB010000099.1 GCA_017431405.1 Erysipelotrichaceae bacterium
ACAGAAGAGATTGCAGATGTTGAAGCACCATTGACAGAAGCAAGAGCTTCATGGGCATTAGCTAATCTGTTAGCCGCAATCGCTACAGTAATCGCAACATTAGCAATGTATGTAACTTACTTCAAGAAGCAGAAAAACGATGAAGAAGACGAAAACGAAGACAGAGAAGAAAACAGCGAAAGAAAGACATCAAAGTTATTATCAATCATTCCAGCAGCAGTATCAGTAATTCTCTTCATCTTAACAGAAGACATGAGAAACCCTATGGTATTATTCGACAAGTGGACACTCCTGATGATGGTCATCATGATCGGTAATCTCGTAGTTGCCTACCTGACGAGAAATAAAGAAGAAGAAAGTGAGGAAGAAGAAAACCAGTTAGAAGAAGCATAATAACAGACAAGAAAATCTACACAAATGTAAATCTAGAAAAAAGAAAATTCATAATAAGATTTACATGACGAAAGGGGGAATTAATCAGAATCTTGATCGATCAGATGATCAAGTAAAATATGAAAAAGGAAAACATATAACAAAATAAACATCACATATGTCGGATATCTGAAATAGTGTTCGTCAGTATCCGAAATAACTAATCAAAAAAGAGCTATCTGGCTAAGAAAGTCGGATAGCTCTTTTATCATTTTTTAACAGAACGGCAGAAAACTCTAAATGATTTTCAAATCATAATAGAAAGTGAAACTGTCTCCCTCAAGAGAATAATCTTCTACTTCTTCTGAAGGAACTTCTTCGCCGTTAATGATCAATGTTACAGGATCATTAAACACATAACCTGGCTTTGCTTTTACCTTGCCAAATACTGTGTATGACTTACCGGCTTCAAACTTAACGTCGGAATAGTACTCCAGAGTATTATAGGTTTTCCAGTATGCTTCAGTTCTTTCAATTCCGTTAACAACAGTTTTATCAATGAAATACTTATCACATTCAGAAGTAATTTCAGGAACCGGTAACTGGTCAAAACCATCAGCATCCTTACATGTGATAAAAGTACCGGCCTTTGGCGCTGTCAATGTAAATTCAACAGTTTCCAATACTTCATCTGTGCGTTCATATTCTTCGTTCATATATTAACCTCCTGAATTATTCATAAATATTTTGTCAAAATTATAGTTTTGTTTCAACTGTCATTAATTTTAAAGACTTGATACATTGTTTGTATCATATGGAAGACAAATAACTGAAATACCTGTTAATACTATAAAAACAACATTTATTAAAGTAAAAATTATTAATTATTTGTTAGGTTGAATAATACATGAATTAGTATTAAATTAATTATTGCTGCTCGTAAGTGAGTGGTAAATAGTTTTGAAGGATATAAGAAATCATGAGTATTAAGCAAATGACAAGATGTGCCATCATGGCAGCCCTGATATGTGTTCTTTCACCAATATCAGTTCCATTAAGTTCCCTGGTTCCAATTTCTCTGGCAACATTGACAGTAATGTTAGCTGGTGTATTACTGGGCAGTAAGGAAGGCACAATCAGTGTAATCATATATCTTTTACTTGGCATGGTTGGCTTACCGGTATTTGCAGGCTATAGCTCAGGTCCAACAGTATTATTTGGGGTAACAGGAGGATTTCTGTTTGGTTACATTCCTCTGGCATTCATCAGCGGTTTGGCTATTGAAAAGAAAGATGACTATAAATCCATGATTCTGGGAATGCTGATCGGTAATTTGGTCTTATATGTCATAGGTACGATATGGTTTATGATCTATTTAAAAGCATCTTTAGGCAAGGCATTAGGAGCATGTGTTATACCGTTTATCCCAGGTGACATCATCAAGATGATCATAGTATGTTTGATCGCTCCAAGAATCAGACCATTATTAAACAAATAACTTAACGGACTGAAAAGTTCGTTTTTGTCTTATCATGAAAGGTGTAGTAAGATATTAATAATGAAAACAGTTGACTTACATAGCCATTCCACATTCTCAGATGGCACACTTACACCAACAGAATTAGTTAAACTTGCTGAAAAGCAAGGTCTTTCTGCTTTGGCCCTGACTGACCACAATACTTCCAATGGCTTGAAGGAATTCATGGAAGCAGGTAATAACAGTTCAGTCATAACCATACCAGGATGTGAGTTTTCAACAGAATGGAATGGCAAGGAGATCCATGTAGTCGGTCTGTTCTTCAGGGAAGAATACTGGAGTGAAATAGATGACTTCCTGGAATTAAATCACATTGCCAAGATGAACAGCAATCTTGCCTTAATTGAAAGACTTAACAAGGCCGGTTACAATGTTACGGCCGAAGAAGCAGCTGCACTTACTGCTGGCACTGACTTTAACAGAGCTCACATTGCCAGAGTATTAATGGCAAAAGGCTATGTTAAGAGCGTTCAGGAAGCCTTTGACAAGCTTTTAAATGAAAATATGGGTTATTATATTCCAGCCAAAAAGATCTCTTCTATTGCTGCAATTCACTTCATAAAGACATATGGTGCAACCGCTATAATGGCTCATCCATTATTGAATCTGACACCAGCAGAATTGAAAGTTTTCTTACCGGAAGCTAAGGAAGCTGGCCTGGATGCCATTGAAACATTATATACGGAATTTGATGAAGAAATGATCAATACTGCCATTTCACTGGCTGAAGAATTCGGTTTGAAACAAAGCGGCGGTTCTGATTTCCATGGTCAGACAAAACCTGATATCCAATTAGGTGTAGGCTGGGGAAACTTGAAGATCCAATACAAGTTCTATAAAGACATGTTAGGCTGTTCAAAATACAATAACAAAAGTAAATAGTGCAATTTGCTTGATAAATCACATATAAGTGCTATATTAAGAATATGAAAAGAAAGGAGCCGGGAATAATGATGAATTATAACGTTAAGCCATGTTGTTGCTGTTGTTGTAGTAATGATTGTACCCGGAATTCCCATTAGGAATTGTTTTAATACAGTTCATTATTACAAGATGGAGGTTACCGGGAATTTGTTATTCCCGGTTTTTATTTTAGAAATAGAAAGGACATGCATATGAACATAAAGAAAAATGCAACAGAATTAATTGGACACACACCGTTATTGGAATTAACACACATTGAAAAAGAACATGACTTAAAGGCCAGAATTCTGGCTAAGCTGGAATTGTTTAACGTTACAGGATCAATAAAAGACCGTATTGCCCTGGCCATGATCGAAGATGCTGAAAGAAAGGGCATATTAAAGGAAGGCAGTGTAATCATTGAACCTACTTCAGGAAATACAGGCATTGGTTTGGCAAGCGTTGGCACCAGCAAAGGTTATAGAGTAATAATAGTTATGCCTGATTCATTCTCAATTGAAAGAAGAAAACTCATTAAGGCATATGGTGCTGAAATAGTATTGTCTGAGGGTGCAAAGGGTATGAGCGGGGCAATTGAGAAGGCTGAAGAACTGTTAAAGGAAATTCCAGGCAGTTTTATTCCTTCACAGTTTGAAAACCCTGCTAATCCTGAAGCTCATTATCTAACAACTGGTCCTGAGATCTGGCAGGATACTGATGGCCAGGTTGATATACTTGTCGCCGGTGTTGGAACGGGTGGAACCTTAAGTGGAACAGGCAGATATCTTAAGGAACAGAATAAAAATGTCAAAGTTGTTGCCGTTGAACCTGATGCTTCACCGTTATTATCAGGCGGTAAGGCTGGCCCACACGCCATTCAGGGCATTGGAGCAAATTTCATTCCAAACACTCTTGACCGTAACATTTATGATGAAGTTATCAGAATAAAGAATGATGATGCAATTAATACAGCTGCTTTATTCAGCAGAACAGAAGGAGTATTAGTTGGCATATCTGCTGGTGCAGCTTTGCACGCAGCCATAGAACTGGCTAAGAGAGAAGAAAATGAAGGTAAGAACATTGTCGTAATAATGCCTGATTCAGGTGACAGATACCTTTCAACAAAACTGTTTGGAGAATAATTATGGATCTTTTAAATGAAATAGAAAACAACTATGAACTTATAAAGGACTTTGATGCCTTTAATTTAGACAGGGAAAATATCATTTACTTTCTCAATCTGATAAGAAAACTGTTCTTCCCAAGATATTTCACCTTGCACAAGAGCAATGCTGAAATCATTGAAGAAATCAGGAAGGTTCTCAAGGAAGAGATAAGCATGGTAGACATGGACTTTGAGCACAAGACAGAAGAGTTCATGAAACGTCTTCCTGTAATCCAGGATCTAATTTACAAGGATGTCACTGCAATCTATGATGGTGATCCATCATGCAAGACATATTCTGAAATAATACATTCATTCCCTGGATTCATCGGTGTATTTGATTATCGAGTAGCTCATGAACTGTATGAACTGAATGTACCGATCATTCCAAGAATCATCGCCGAATATGCTCATGATGTTACCGGCATCGACATTAATCCTGGTGCAAAGATAGGTGAATACTTCTGCATTGACCATGGTACAGGTATTGTCATAGGTGAAACAGCCACTGTCGGTCATCACGTCAGAATGTATCATGGTGTAACCTTAGGAGTAAGAAAATTTACGAAGGATGACAAGGGAGCATTGGTAAAGGGTGGTAAGAGACATCCAGATGTAGGTAACTATTGCACCTTATATGCCAACGCAACGGTATTGGGTGGCGATACGGTAATAGGTGATTATACCGTCATTCCAACAGGTGCATTAATCATGCAGTCAAGCATTGAAAAGTGGTAATCAATAATTATTAAATATTTAGAGAAAAGTGTTTTTCATTGCTAAAAACACTTTTTCTCGTTAAAATAGTCTGTGGCTTGAAGGTGATATAAATGAAAAAGTATTTGGAACCAAATAAGAAGATCAGAACAGCCGAAATAGTAATTCTGGTATTACTGGTTATTGGATCGCTGTTTTCATTCATAACAGGTTTTTCGAGAGTAAATGCTGATCCGGGAAAACTTGAATATGCAGGAACTGTGGAAATGATCCGTGACCGCAGTCTCGAGGATTATGATGAAGACTATTCAGTCTGTGACGTTACATATTTCAAAGGTGATGACTACCTGATCGTACATTACAGTTATGATGAATATGAACAGCTTGAATCTGACAGTATTACTGCCCATGAGTTTATTACGGAAAACGGGACACACCTGTTTTTCAACCATAGTGAAGTAGATGCTTTGGAAGCTAAGGAATTATACAGTGAATTAATGGTTGATAAGGAAATGCCGATATTCAACTTAGGCATATCGCTATTCATTCTGGCCATTTCATTATTGATCATGACCGTATATGCAACTGTATTTACAACTTATGAAAAGATATGGTTCTTATCAATTATGGTATTGGCAACGATCTTCTCAGTAATATTCCCAGAGGAAAGTGCCAATGGCATTAACGGTATTGTAATCATGCTACTGTATCTGTTGGATACATTCCTGAACATTCTGTGTGAGTTATTGATTTCAAAGCAGTCACGTTACAACTTCCTTGTTTCTGTCGCAGTAGAAATCACGGAAATCGTAATGTCCATTGTCTTAATGTACAGATTTGCAACAATGGTAACGACCTTGTTCTTCTGGTTACCAATAGATATCTTAAGTTTCATTAACTGGTCAAGGCACAAGGATGATGAAAGTGATGAACTGACTATTGTTAGAAGATTAAAGGGTTATCAGGAAGTACTGATCATAATCGCAATCATTGTCTGGACATTTGTTGTCGGGTACTTCATCAGCGGTTTGGACATAGCTACAGATTTCTATAACAATGAAAAACTTGAGACACTGATCATATACATTGATGCCTGTGCTTCAGCAGTAGGCATTGCCAATGGCTTATTCATTTTCTTCCGTTTAAGAGAACAGTGGTTAGCCTGGTACATCAGTGCCGCACTTGAAACTATCATCAACATTCTTTCAGGTCAGTATGTATTATTGATCCTGAAATTAGGCTATTTTACAAATACGACATACGGCTACATTAAATGGAGCAGATATATTAAATCGCATGCCGAAGAAAAACCAAGCTTGTTTTAAACAATTATTTAAGGACTTAGGTACGTTTTTAATTGTTTTAAAAGAATTTAATTGATACAATATACAGGTAAAAAATAAAAATTAAATAGGAGTGACTAATATGGCAATTGAAGCAGGAGATTTCAGAACAGGTTTAACAGTAATCGTTGATGGCGATCCATGGATGGTTTTAGACTTCCAGCATGTAAAGCCTGGTAAGGGAGCAGCTATCCTGAAGACAAAAATGAAGAACCTGAAGACAGGATCTACACAGGAAAGAAACTTCAACGCATCAACAAAGTTTGATGCAGCAAACATCCAGAGAAAGACAGCTCAGTATTCTTATTCAGCAGATGACACTTATTACTTCATGGACATGGAAACATATGATACTTATGAATTAAGTGAAGAGCATCTGGGATTCAATAAGTATTTCATTCTCGAAGGAATGGACGTAACACTGATGTTCTTTGAAGGTGAATTACTTGACGTATCAGTTCCTGATAAGGTTGAATTAACCGTTACAGAAACTACACCAGGCGTTAAGGGTGCACCTACAACTCAGACAAAGGATGCCATGACAGAAACAGGACTCGCTATCAGAGTTCCACAGTTCATTGAACAAGGCGAAAAAGTTCTCGTTTCAACAGCAGACGGAAAGTATTCAGGAAGAGCTTAATAAGCTCTTTTTGCTAGGTATGAATAAAATAGCTTTGATTACCGGCGCAGCCAAAGGCATTGGTAAGGCCATAGCCAAGGAATTGGCAGTTAACGGTTATGACATCATCATTAACTATCTGACAAGTGAAGAAGAAGCCAATGGTCTTAAAGATGAACTGATCAATGACTATGACATCAGATGCCTTGCCATAAAGGCAGATGTTTCTAAGGAACAGGAAGTTGAAGAGATGTTTTCTCTTGCTGAAAGAGAATTGGGTAATGTTGACATCTTGGTAAACAATGCCGCAATCGATCTTTCCAATCTTTTTAACCTGAAGAATGCTGATGAGTTCAGAAGAACTCTTGATGTCAATGTCGTTGGGGCTTATAACTGCTCTAAGAGAGCTTTCCCTAATATGAAGGAAAACAGGTTTGGTAAGATCATTAACATTGCCTCAACCAATGGCATTAACTCATATTATCCAATGTGCTTTGACTATGATGCCTCAAAGGCAGCCTTAATATCACTTACCCATAATCTGGCAATGCAGTTTGCGCCATTCGTAAATGTAAATGCCATTGCCCCGGGCTTCATAGGAACTGAAAGTGAACTTGAAGGGTATGATGAAGAGTTTCTTAAGGAAGAAACAGATAAGATCCTTAAGGAAAGATATGGGTATCCGAGAGAAGTTGCTTCACTGGTAAGATTTCTGATCAGTGAAGAAGCCGATTACATAAACAATACCGTCATAAGAATTGATGGGGGACAAAAAGGAAGCTATTAAGCTTCCTTTAATATTTTGGTTAATGCTAATAAGATTGATAACTTGCCATATTCTAATGACAGGCCGCCTTGCATGTAAAGCGTGTATGGTTCAATTACTGGAGCGTCTGCACTAAGCTCGATTGTACTGCCCTGAGTAAAGCTGCCGCAGGCCATTACTTCATCAAATGGATAGCCAGGCATTGGTGCCGGCAATACGGTAACATATGAATCAACAGGGGAAGAAGACTGAATTCCCTGAGTGAAGCGGACCAGATTTTCCTTACTTCCTAATTCAACTGTCTGAATTATGTCTGTACGAGGTTCATCATGGGCTGGTGATACATTCTTAAAGCCCAGTTTTTCTAACATGTAGGCACTGAATACAGCTGTTTTCAAGGCACTTGCAACGGCACTTGGAGCCATGAAGATTCCCTTGAAGAACGAGTTATTCAGATTGAAGTTTGCACCTTGTTCCTTGCCGATGCCAGGAGCTGTCAATCTGTCTGCCACCATTTCAATGATGTCTTTTCTGCCGGCAATGTAACCGCCTGTGGAAGCAATGCCGCCACCTAAGTTCTTCATTAATGAACCAACAACGACATCTGCTCCAACATGGCCAGGTTCCTTGTCTTCAACAAGTTCACCATAACAGTTGTCTACCATGATGATTACTTCATCATTTACTTTTCTGATTTCCTTAATGAGGTGTTCAATTTTTTCCAGCATTAATGATGCTCTGGCAGAATAGCCTCTGGAACGCTGAATTTCAACCAGCTTAACATCTTTCTTAGCCAATCTCTTTACGATCGTTTCTTCATCAAATTCATTGTTGATCAAATCGATCTGTTCATACTTAACGCCATTTGCCTTTAATGACTGAGATGAATTACCGCATAAGCCGATCATTTCCTGTAAGGAATCATATGGAGTTCCTGTTAAGGAAATCATGGTATCGCCATGCTTTAAGAGGGCACTGAAGGTAATGAACAAGGCATTTGTGCCGCTCATGATATGAGGTCTTACCAATGCATCTTCACAGCCTAATACTGTTGCGAATATGCTTTCAAGCTTATCTCTGCCGGTATCATAGTTACCATATCCGTTAATGTCACTGAAATCAGCGTAAGATACCTTGTTTTCAATGAATGCGGACAGAATTCTGTTTGAATTGAGAAGGGCAGTTCTGTCAATCTTTTCATATATGGTCTTTAATTCCTTATCAGACTGTTCAGCCAGTTCTAACAGGTCTTTATTTATTTCATCTAAAATCATATCGCTTCTCCTTAAAATGCATAGTCTATTATACGCCAATTATCTATTAATCAATCATAAAAGCTCATAATCAGATATTACCTTTTGCATGTCGCCTGGTAATTCAGAATTTACATCAATCTTTTCACTGGTAACAGGATGAATGAAGGAAAGGCGGGAAGCATGCAATGCCTGTCTGTTCATTATTCTGTTATCTGGGTTATATAACTGATCACCGATCAGAGGATGTCCTGTGTATAACATGTGTACTCTGATCTGGTGAGTCTTACCGGTTTCAAGAATCAGTCTCACTATTGAAAGGCCGTTATTATCAGCCAGTACTTCATAGTTTGTTACCGCTCTTTCACCAGTTTCATCAACGATTCTTTTCATTGAAGTTCCTATTTTGAGAATTGGCTGATCTATTCTGCCTCTCTTATCAGTAAATGTTCCTTCAACTATGGCGGTATATTCACGGTGAATTTCCCGTTTCTTAACCATTTCTGATAAAAGTCCTGCGGCATACATGTTTTTGGCTATTATCGTCAGACCGGAAGTATCCTTATCAAGTCTGTTAATACAATGAAACACAGGATCAATGCCTTTCTTAATCAGATAAGAAGTTATGGCATTTGCCAGTGTCTCAGTATAGTTAAGGCGGGAAGGGTGAACAGGCATGCCATATGGCTTGTTAATAATCAGAATGTCTTCATCTTCATAAACAATATCCAGTTCATAATCATAGGCAGGCAAGTGAGAATTGGTACTCTTCTCAATGATGTTCAATACCAGTTCGTCATTGTTCTTAAGAATGTAATCAGTAAATACTCTATTGCCATTTACCATGATTCCTTCATCATAACTCTTTAAAACTGATACGATGCCATGAGAAAAACCATGCGACTTAAGAAAGTCCTTTACTGTTTTTTCGGCATGTCTGTCATCTATTCTGAATACTATCTTTCTGGCCATATTAATTAATTGACTTTTATCTTCCTGCCTTATATTATAGAACAGACGGCGTGTTTTTAGTATATCTTAGGAAGAGGGATAGTATGACCATTAGAATTATATCTGACAGTACAAGTGATTTAACAAAAGAATTAATCAGGGAATACGACATAACCATATTACCATTACACATCATTCTTGATGAAACTTCATATACCGACATGCAGGACATTTTTCCTAATGACATATACAGCTGGAGCGATGAACACGATTCTACTCCTAAGACATCTGCACCGTCATTGCAGGAAGCAATAAATTGCTTCAAGAGTGTCATCAAGTCTGACGAAGATGAACTGATCTGCTTTTCAATCAGCAGTTCAATGAGCAGCAGCAACAATGTAATGCATCTGGCAGCTAATGAACTGGAAATCGAAGACAGAGTACATATCATTGATTCTGAGAATCTTTCCAATGGAATTGGATTACTTATACTGGAAGCCGCAAAACTCGCCCAGAAGGGCTTAAAAGCGACTGAAATCGTTAATCTTATCAATGATCTTAAGCATAAGGTTAATACCAGTTTCGTAGTTGATACCCTTACGTATCTGCACAGAGGAGGCAGATGCGGTGGCTTGACCATGATGCTGGGCGGAACCCTGAAACTTCATCCAAAGATCGTCGTAGAAAATGGGGCAATGCACTCAACCAAGAAATACAGAGGCCACATGCATAAGGTCATAAAGGATTATGTGAATGATCTTGACGAGGAATTAAGAAACGCTGATAAGAGAACACTGTTCATCATTCACTCTGGTGCTGATGATGAGACTGTTGAACTCATCAGACAGCATTGTGAGGAATATGGCTTTGCTCAAACCTACATTACACAGGCTGGCGGTGTCATTTCATCACATTGCGGACCTGGCTGTCTGGGCTTGATGTTCATTAACGGCTAATAAGTAAAACAAGAGTAACTGATATGTTAAATCATATCTGAATACTCTTTTTCTTTTATGTTATAATCTGTCTATGAAAATTATCAGACTTACTTTTGAACACTACGATACAATACAGAAAATCTACGCTGGCGCACGGACATTCATGAGTGAAAACGGTAATCCGAATCAATGGAAGAACGTCTTTCCCAGTAATGAAATGATCAATGACGACCTAAATAACGGTAATCTGTATGGCTTGCTGGAAGATGGACAGTTAAAATGCATCTTTGCCTATATTTTCGGTCATGATCCGACATATGACGAGATATATGAAGGTAACTGGTTAAATGATAAGCCATATGGCGTCGTTCACAGAATCGCTTCAGACTTCAGCTTGCCACATGCCGGTTCAATATGCATTAACTGGGCCTTTGAACAATGTGGTAATCTGAGAATAGATACTCATGAAGATAACAGGCCAATGCAGAACTTATTAAAGAAACTTGGCTTTACCTATTGCGGTATCATTCATACTCATGACGGTACGGACCGTCTGGCATTCCAGAAAACAGATCAGGAGGATTAATCATGGAACAGAAAAAGATCATTCTTGACGTAGATACAGGCAGTGATGATGCCATTGCGATCATGTTGGCATTAAGCTCACCAGAATTAGATGTAAAGGCTATTACCGTAACCTGGGGTAACAGACCGGTCGAAAACTGCGTTGAAAATACCTTAAGAGTAGTTGAATTAATGAACAGTGATGTTCCTGTATACAAGGGCTGTCCTGAGGCAATGGTCAGATATATGAACGAGGAATTCATCAGCAGCTGTACCATCGTCGAAGATGGCGTTGAATATTCCCTGCATCCGGCTTATTTGGATTTACCTGAGGCAACTAAGAAGGCTGAAAAGAAGAATGCCGTTTCATTCATCATTGACTATCTGATGAATGCTGAAGAAAAGATCACTTTCATTACCGTTGGTCCGCCAACGAACCTGGGAATGGCCTTAAGAGCCGCTCCTGAAATAAAGGAAAACATTGAAGAAGTAGTCTTCATGGGTGGTGCCATAAACAAGGGTAATGCTGCTCCAGTATCTGAAGCTAACTTCTATCATGATCCGGAAGCCGCCAAAATCATCATTGACAGCGGTGTAAAATGCAGAATCATTGGCTTGAATGCTACTCATTCCGCTGAATTAAATCTTGATGATGCAAAGGTATTTGATGAAATAAATACACCACAGACAAGACTGGCTGCATCATTATTGCGTAGTCGTGTAGATGTATTCAGAAGACTAAAGCAGGGCAATGGCTATTCAGACGCCATTCATGATGCATTAGCCGTAGCATGCGTCATTGATCCAACAGTAATTACTGAAATTCACAAGATGCGCTGCGACATTGATCTTGGTCGTGGCTTAGCTTATGGCCAGTTAGTAGCTGACTGCAGATACGGCAATGAACCAGATGAAAATACAAAGACATCAGTAGCCTTGAAGGCCGATAAGGATAAGTTCTTCAAGATGCTGTGTGAACGTTTAGGTTAATATGAGAGATTTATTGGAAGAATTAAGAGAATATGTTCCTTTTAACGAGCAGGAAGAAAAGGACCGCAAGATAATCATTGATCTGTTAGAAAATGTTGATGACATCTATGACAGAAGCAATGACATTGCCCATATGACAGCCAGTGCCTGGGTCATAAACAGGCAACATACCAAGATACTGATGGCTTATCATAACATTTATAAGTCATACAGCTGGCTTGGCGGACACGCAGACGGGGATAAAAACCTACTGAGAGTTGCTCTAAGGGAAGTGCAAGAAGAAAGCGGATTAGTGCATTTAAAACCTGTTAGTGATAATATATTCTCAATTGAAGTATTACCGGTCAATGGCCATGAGAAAAAAGACAGATATGTTTCAAGTCATCTGCACATTAATGTAACATATCTCATTGAAGCAGATTCTGATGAACCGTTAACCGTTAAGCCTGATGAAAACAAGGCCTTGAAGTGGTTTGATATTGATAAGGTAATAGATTCCAGCAATGAAGAATGGTTCAAGGAAAGAATCTATTCAAAGCTGAACGCAAAACTATTCAAATACATGGAGGAACAACATGAAGATTTTAAAGGAAAATAAGACTTTAGCCATACTTACGTTGATTGAACTCATCTGTGGCATATTAGTACTCATTGATGTTATTGCCTTTACCAAGACAATTCTACGTATCATTGGTATTCTGGTAACCATCAGAGGCGCATTATTTGCCATGGATTACTTTAAGAAGTCACCGGAAACAGCCAGTTTGGGAAATGATCTGTTTATGTCTCTGATCACAATTGGCATCGGCATTTTCTTTATTCTCAATCCAGATAAGATCATTGACACATTCTCATTACTGACCTCTTTATATGGCATTGGCTTATTCATCAGTGCCGCCAGCAAGATTCAATTGGCAGTTGATGAATTAAGACTTAAGAATAATAAGTGGTGGTATTTTGCCATATTGGCGGCCTTAACACTGATCGTTGCCTATGTATCATTCATGAATCCATTTACAACTGTTTCATCTAACTGGACATTTACCGGCATTGCCATGATCGTTTTGGCTTTGTTTGATGTCGCAACAGTTGTATTCAAGTATGTTGACATCAAGCCAAAACCTAAGGTTGCTCCAGAAACTCCAACAGTTGAACCAATTGATGCTCAGATCACCGTAAAAGAAGTTATTGAAGAACCTGAGGAAATCAAGGAAGTAAGCGTTGAGGACATCATCGCTGATGAAAAGGCTGTCATGGAAGAAAACCCGGCAGTAGAAGAACCTGCCATTGAAGAAATCAAGGATGAGGATACAAAAGTAGAATAGAATAGAAGAGTTTATTATGAAGATCATTGAAGAATTAAACATTGAAGTAGATAACGACATTTACAAGGGTAATTGCAAGTTCATTAATCTGGACAGTTATCCGGACAACATTGACGAATATGAACTCAAGACCATAAAAGTCGAAATAAAGGGCAATGAAATTGACTGTTTCATCGCTACAGGTACCGTAGAAGATGCCTATGGCATGCAGTATGAACAGATCAATCTGTACCTGTTAAAGGACATTGAAGAATCATTGCTGGATGAAGAAGTAACATTTAAGTTCTGATGGAGAGAAATCTCCATTTTCTTTTGGCTGTTCTTTTGATACTATAACAGGCGTGAGGTAACTAATATGGCAGTATTCTGTACCATTTACTATGTTTTGAACTATGTTAAAACTATACCGCAGATCATGAAATTAATAAGAACCAAAAGCAGCAGTGACTATAGCATTTCCATGATCGTTCTTCAGTTAATTTCAATGGTCTCCTGGTCAATATACATTTTTACCAGTCCGCAGAACCTGGTCGTTTACATTGGTACCGTACTTGATCTGCTGATTCTGATCATCAGTGACAGCCTGATTTTCCGTTATGACAATTACAGCGCAAACGCATAATTTTTTGGACATATCAGTTGTATGAAAAGTCGATTTTTGATATATTATTCTAGTGGTTTTTAAATTAGAAAGACAGGAGAAATTGTTATGGAAAGAAGAGTAGGTACAGTATCGAGAGGCATTCGTTGTCCTATCATCAGAGAAGGGGACAATCTTGCCGAAATCGTTGTTGACAGCGTTATTAAGGCTGGCGAAAGTGATGGCTTCCAGTTAAGAGACAGAGATGTCATTGCCGTTACTGAAAGTGTTGTTGCCAGAAGCCAGGGTAACTATGTATCTGTTGATACCATAGGCGAAGACGTAAGAAGAAAATTCGGTGGTGAAACTGTCGGTGTTATCTTCCCGATCTTATCAAGAAATCGTTTCGCAATCTGCTTAAAGGGCATTGCCAGAGGTGTTAAGAAGATCGTCTTGATGCTGTCATATCCACGTGATGAAGTTGGTAATGAATTACTTACATTAGATCAGCTCGATGAAAGAGAGATCGATCCATATGCAACTGTTCTGACATTAGAACAGTATCGTGAATACTTTGGAGCTAATTTGCACCCATTTACAGGTGTTGACTATGTTCAGTACTACAGCGACTTAATCAAGGCTGAGGGTGCTGAAGTTGAAGTCATCTTCGCAAATCAGGCCAAGGAAATCCTGAATCATACTAAGAATGTCTTATGCTGCGACATTCATACCAGAAAGAGAACCAAGAGAATTTTAAAGGCCTTAGGTGGCGAAAAGGTATATGGTCTTGATGACATCATGACTGAAAGCATCAACGGCAGCGGTTATAACAGCCAGTACGGTTTATTAGGTTCTAATAAGGCCACTGAAAACAGTGTCAAGTTATTCCCAAATGACTGCACAGATTTAGTTAGCGAGATCCAGGCTTCTATTTTGGAAAAAACAGGCAAGCATGTTGAAGTTATGGTATATGGCGATGGCGCCTTCAAGGATCCTGTAGGACAGATCTGGGAACTCGCTGACCCAACTGTTTCCCCGGCATCAACTGAAGGCTTAAAGGGAACACCTAATGAATTGAAGTTAAAGTATCTTGCTGATAATGACTTCTCACAGTTATCTGGTGCAGCCTTAAGAGAAGCCATTTCCAACCGTATCAGAGAAAAGGATAAGAATCTGGTTGGTAAGATGGAATCTGAAGGAACAACACCACGTCAGTTAACTGACCTGATTGGTTCATTATGTGACTTAACAAGCGGTTCTGGCGATAAGGGAACTCCTGTAGTTCTTGTTCAGGGTTACTTCGATAACTATACAAACGACTAATTATTTAATCATTTGAAACAACATAAACCTCCATGAATGCTATAATGTTAGCAATCACGGAGGTTTTTATATGAGTAAGATTACAGAAGAAAAACTAAATGAATATTCCGATAATTTTAACAGCAGCAAGGCCAATCTCATTGCTGCCAATGCCGCTGCTCAGAATGGCATCATTAACGCTGCCGTTAATTATCAGGCTAAAAGAAAGCTCGCTGATACATTTACCATCAGCTTAAAGCAGGGCTCAATTACTAACCAGAAGGCCAGCGGCCGTTGCTGGTTATTCAGTGCCTTAAACACATTCCGTTTTGAATTCATGCAGAAGTACAATGTTGAAGACTTTGAATTATCACAGAATTACTTATTCTTCTATGACAAGCTGGAAAAGGTTAACTACTATCTTGAAAGCATGCTTCAAATCACTGATGAACCAGTTGACGGACGTCTATACTGCTGGATCAATTCAATGCCATTAAACGATGGTGGTCAGTGGGACATGTTCGTTAATCTGGTAAACAAGTATGGCGTATGTCCTAAGGAAGCTTATCCAGACAGCGCAAATGCATCTGCTTCCAGAGATTTCGTATCTTATCTGACCAGCAAAATCAGAGAATTCGCCGTTGTATTAAGAAAAGAAAAACTCGCTGGAGCCTCAATGGAAAGACTGCAGAGCATCAAGGAAGACATGCTGAACGATGTCTACCGTGTACTGGTAATTTCTCTTGGTGAGCCTCCAAAGAGCTTTGACTGGAACATCAAGACAAAAGATGGCAAGTTGATTCAGGAATTCGACATCACACCAAAGGAATTCTTCAAGAAGTACATTAATGTTGACCTTGATGACTATGTAAGCATCATCAACGCACCGACAGAAGACAAGCCATTTAACAGACTTTACACCGTTAAGTTCTTAGGTAACGTTGTTGAAGGCAACATCATCAAGTATCTGAACTTACCAATGGACGTTATCAAGAAAGCCGTAATCAAGCAGCTAAAGGATGGTCATCCGGTATGGTTTGGCAGTGACGTAGCCAAGTATGGCGAAAGAAAGGAAGGCATCTGGGATCAGGATACAGTTGACATTGAAAGTCTGTTTGATTTCAAGTATACCTTTACAAAGGCTGACAAGCTGACTTATGGTGACAGTGCAATGAATCATGCCATGGTCATTCAGGGTGTTAACCTTGATAAGGACGGTAATCCTGACAGATGGAGAATTGAAAACAGCTGGGGCAAGGACAGCGGCAGAAACGGCTACTATACAATGAGTGCCAAGTGGTTCGACGAATATGTTTATCAGGTAGTTATCAATAAGAAATACCTTGATAAGAATACTCTTAAGTTATTAAAGGGTGACATTACCGAACTTGAACCTTGGGATCCAATGGGAACATTGGCTGATTAGTGAAATAATGCCATTAGTCATGTGATTAATGGCTTTTTCTATGGTCTTTAGAGTAACTTCAAGGCCATGTTTTGCATATTCAGCAGATGTGATATAATAAGTCAGGAAAAGAAGGGATCAAATTGTTTAAGAAAATATCTAAAGCCACGGTCATCATCTGGATCGTAGGCTGGCTAATCGCATATTTAGTTTTATTACCGCCAATCAATCCAGGCTCACTGGCATTCTGGATTTTCTTTACACCGGCACTCATCATACCTTTACTGATATTCATTCAGAGCAAGGCTTTAAAGGACGGTGTAAACAAGGGAAAGGCCTTATGGCCAACATTCATATTCTTAGTTGCCGTTGCTATCTTCTTTGGCGGCATGTTCATTGTCTCACCGACATTCAATGCCAGGGGTTTTGCCAACAGGATCATCATTACAGAATCATCCTTTGAAGAAGACATCAAGCCTGTTGATTTCAATAATCTGCCATTGCTTGATAAGGCAAGCTCACAAAAAGTTGGTGACAGAGTTGTTGGTCAGATACCGGAACTGGTATCACAGTTTACCGTATCTGATGAATACAGTCTGATTAATTACAAGAATCAAATCGTCAGAGTTACACCGCTGGAACACATGGACTTCTACAAGTACATTGGTAACCATAGCGGTACAGCCGGTTATGTCATAGTTGACTGTACAACCGGTGAAGCGCAATTGGTAAGAACTACAGAAGGACTTAAGTATCTGGACAGTTCCTATCTGTTCCATAACCTGAAATGGCATGTACAGATCTGTAACCCTTTCTCAATCTTAGGTGAAACATCATTTGAACTTGATGAATCAGGTAATCCATACTGGGTCATTCAGACATTAAGATACTCATGGGTCAACATCAAGCCACAGGTAAGTGGAATCATCGTCTGTGATGCCATTACCGGTAAGATGCAGCGTTACAAGGTTGGTGAAGTACCATCATGGATCGATAACGTATATGATGCAAAGCTTGTAACTGAAGAAATTAATTCATGGGGCATGTATAAGAACGGCTACATCAATTCACAGTATCAGCAGAAGGATGTAGTTCAGGCTACAGATGGCTATACCTACATTACCAGAGATGATGATGTCTATATGTATACCGGCATTACCTCAATAGCTACTGATGAAAGTAACATCGGCTTTGTAATGGTAAATCTCAGAACACACGAAGCAAGATATTATCCGGTTCCAGGTGCTGAAGAATACAGTGCCATGGATTCCGCAAAAGGTGTCGTACAGGAAAAGAACTATACTTCTACTTTCCCGTTATTAATCAACCTCAATAACAGACCTACATATCTGTTATCTCTTAAGGATTCAGCCGGATTAGTTAAGATGTATGCCTTTGTTGACGTAGAAAACTATCAGAAAGTAACAGTTACTGATGCAGCATATGGCATAAAGGTTGCCGCTGAACAGTATCTGAAGATGATGGACAGTTCAACTGATCCTTCAAAGCCTGATGAAACCATACCAAAGGAATTCTTAACTGACATCATTACAATCAAGAAGATCAATCAGATCATGGTTGAGGGAAATACAATTTATTACATTACTTCTGACACTGGCTTAAGATTCGAGTTACCGGTAACTGTAGATCTTTCAATCGTACCTTTCATTACAGAAGGCGATACGATCAAGGTTGAATACTATAACACAAACAATCTGAATAAGGTCGTTTCAGTTGAAATAGTTTCACCAGAAGTACCTCAGACACCAACAGACTCTGTTCCAACCGCGGAAACAGAATCTGGCGGAAGTCAGGAAATCCAGCCATAAGTACATTGCAGCACTTTAAAAATGGTGCTGCTTTTTATATAATAGTCATGAGGTAATTTAACATGAATACAAAAACAATAATTGACAAACTCAGAAATGGTGAGTATGATGCAAGACTTCTGGAAGTCTACATTGATGAAGCAATGCTGGATTATCAGAAGGAAAGATACATCAAGACCATTGAAGAATTTGAAGAAATCTTTGGCGAAGGGGATGTAGAGATCTTCTCAATTCCTGGCCGTAGTGAAGTAGCTGGTAACCATACCGACCATCAGCATGGCTGCGTAATGGCCTGCTCAATCAACCTGGACATCATCGTTGTCGCTAAATACGCTGATGATTTCAGAATCATTTCAAATGGCAAGGAAATCAAAGGAATTAATCTTAATGATTTATCTTTTAAGATGAACCAGCAACATACTTCCTTAGCCTTGGTAAAAGGCGTCTTACGCAAGCTGCAGCAGAATGGCCATAAGCTGGGTAATGTTAATGCCGTAATGAGCAGTAACGTATTGGTAGGTTCAGGGTTATCATCATCAGCCGCCTTTGAAGTAGCTGTAGGAACAATTATTTCCTATATGTTCAATGACGGAAAGATTTCCAAAATTGAATTAGCTAAGACAGCTCAATACGCTGAAAACGTATACTTTGGCAAGCCATGCGGCTTAATGGATCAGTGTGCCTGTGCCGTAGGCGGTCTGATCTTCATCGACTTCAAGGATGTCGCAAACCCATTAGTTGAAAAGGTTGACGTTAACTTCAGTGACTTCAAGCACAGCTTATGCATCGTAGATACTAAGGGTTCTCATTCAGGTTTGACCCCTGACTATCAGGCAATACCGGAAGAAATGAAGACAGTTGCCCAGTACTTTGGCAAGGAATATGTCAGAGAGATCACTCTTGATGACATCATGAATAATCTGGCAGATTTGAGAAAGCACTGTTCAGACAGAGCAATCTTAAGAGCCATCCACATGCTGGAAGAAGATGACAGAGTAATTGCCCAGGTCAAGAACCTTTCAAACAAGGATTTCGCTTCATTCAAGAAGCTCATTAAGGAGTCTGGTGAAAGCTCATATAAGTATCTGCAGAACGTTTACACCAATCATGACTATCTGAATCAGCCTATGTCATTAGGCATCAAGATCTCTGAAAACGTATTGAAGGATCATGGTGTTGTCAGAGTTCATGGCGGTGGCTTTGCCGGAACGATTCAGGCCTTTGTTGAAGATGACTATGTTCAGGTATACAAGGAAGCCATGGATAAGTTATTTGGTGAAGGAAGCTGTCTGGTACTCAAGGTCAACCAGTTTGGCGCTACCAGGGTTATCTAACACATATAAGTAAAGCGGCCTAAAAGCCGCTTTTTTCATTGCACCGTAATACTGCTGGCTGAGTTTTCAAAGAACAGGAGAAACTGAGCCGTAATATAGTCAACAGACAGGCTGAAGTTATTGCTTTCCCAATACTGTACACAGCCATAGAAGGCACTGGACATCGTCATTGATGACGGTAGTTTGTCATTGATTGCTGCTTACGCTGCTCAGAACAATCAGTAAAAGGAAAGGGACTTCATCAAGAAGTCCCTTAATCTATCTTTGCCTTTCTTATTTCATTCATTATTTCTTTCAGGTTAGCTTCACTGACAGCTACATATGAATAATCCTTAGGATCCTTACCATCTTCATAAGTGCTCTTATCAAGTTTTAATTCCTTGGCTGTCATGTGGATCTGATGGCAACCAGTCTTTTTCAGTATCTCTACGGCATTATGACTTCTTACGCCACCACCAGGTAAAATCGTTATCTTATCACCATACAGGGAATTATACTTATGCATTACCTGCAAGCCTTCCTCTATGTCTGGATATACGGCTCCACCGCTTGTCAGTATTCTATCAACGCCACAGTCAATTAACTTCAAAATGGCTTCATCCTTGTTTTCAATATGATCAAAGGCTTTATGGAATACAGCCTGCTTTGGCTTTATAACTGTTACAAATTCTCTGGTTCTTTCTTCATCCAAACTGCCATCTTCATGCAGGAAACCGAATACGATTCCATCAGCACCGTTTTCAATAAGCAGTCTGGCATCTTCCTTCATCATCTGGTATTCTTCCTCACTGTAACAGAAACCATAGCCTCTGGGTCTTACCATGCAGCAGATTGGAATATCAGTGAGTTTCTTTACTGCTCTTAAAACCGAAACAGAAGGGGTCAGGCCACCCATTTCAAGAGCACTGTTTAATTCTATTCTGTCTGCGTTGCACTTAATGGCTGTAAGACAGTCATTTATGCCTCCACAACATACTTCTACCAAGACATTATTGATCATATCCAAAACCTCCACAGACATTATACACTAAAGAAAATAATATGTTCTTATGATATAATGTTAAAAAAGTGAGGTGAAGTCATGACAACTTATTTAGTTGACTATGAAAATGTAAAAGGTGATGGACTTAACGGTATTAATAACCTTACAGACAAGGATAAGGTTCACATATTCTACAGTGAGAACGCAGACAGACTTACATTCGGCTTACATAAAAGACTTAATGAAGCTTCCTGCAAAATCTACTATCAGCGTGTTGAAGTAGGTCGTAAGAATGCTCTGGATTTCCAGCTTGTTTCATATCTTGGTTATCTTTTAGGTAAAGAAGAGAAGGAAGAATATGCCATTGTTACTACGGATAACGGTTATACCAGCGTAGTACAGTTCTGGCAGAAAAAGACTTACAAGGTTCTGATCGTCAGTGATCTGACCAAGAAGAATTCCAAGGAAGTGCAGGGGGACATGCTTAATAAGGTCCTCAAATATGTTACTGACAAGGAAGATGCCGAAATCATTGCGGAATACATTCTGAAATATAAAACCAAGCAGGGTTTCAACAATGCACTGGCCAAGAAATACGGTACGACCAAGGGCGGTAAATTATATAATTCCGTAAAGCCATTATTACAGGATAAGAAAGGGAAATGATCAGTTCATTTCCCTTTTAACATATTCGATTATTGTTTTTTTATCATTTGCCAGCTTACCGGTTATGACCAACTTATAAACATTTTCCAGAGCAATTCCAATGTCCTTACCAGTTAATCCTATTTGCTTTAAATCGTCGCCTGTGACTTCTAATTCACTTCTGGCAATGAGTTTGTCAGATATCATATCTATGTCATCATATACTGAAAGATATGGTTCCTTAAGAATGTTGACATTAAGATCAATCAGACGTTTTAATGTAGATATGTCTTCATCGGTTAGGAATAACTTTATCTCGTTAACAGTGTTCAATGAATCATTCTTATGTCTGAGTAATGACAGAGCTTCATTAATGACCTCATTAGAATAATGCAGATATCTGAGCATTGATTCACATTCACTTAAGCCATTTTCATTCTTGAAGAAAAGGGCAGTTAAGCGTGTCTTTAAGTCTTTGTTCAAGTCATCCAAGTCGGTAAAATCTGCATTAATGATCTGAGGAATCGCTGACACAAATACATCCTTGTATTCTGTCAAATACTTTTCAGCGTTGTCACTGCAGATTATCTGGTTTAACTCAACCGCAATTCTTTCGACTGAAACAAACTTAAGAAGTTCTTTCTTTTCAAACAGAGCCTTTGATGTAGCTTCTTCAATCCTGAAATTGAAGCGGGAAGAAAAGCGCAAACATCTTAGTATTCTTAAGGCATCTTCTTCAAAGCGTCTTTCCGCAATTCCAACACATCTGATGATTCCTTTATTCAGATCTTCAAGCCCGTTAAAAGGATCAACAAGACCAACCGAATCATTATAGGCCATGGCATTGATAGTAAAGTCACGTCTACTTAAATCATCTTCAATGTTGCCGGTAAATGATACATTATCAGGATGACGGTGATCACTGTAACTTGTTTCCTTGCGGTAGGTAGTAATCTCATAAGGCTGATGGTTGATCATGACGGTAACCGTACCATGTCTGATGCCTGTTTCTATGATCTTGAATTCAGAAAAAAGAGCCTCAGTTTCTTGAGGTGAACAATCCGTAGTTATGTCATAGTCGTGAGGCTTTAAGCCAAATAAGGCATCTCTGACACACCCGCCAACCGCAAAAGCTTCATGCTGTGACTTGCAGATGCGGTCAATGATGAATCTGACGTCCTCTGGCAATTCTATTTTCTTCATACTTTAATTATATAAAAAATATAACAGCTTTACACTGTTATATTCTTGTTTCAAATACTTTTCCGCACTTTGGACATCTGACATTATTGGTTCCTTTTCTGATTGGAAGCCTTAATGTCTGATGGCAATTCGGGCAGGTCCTGTAACGGTATGTCTTTCTGTCTCTTATTCTCTTATAGAGTAATGAGATCTTTGATCTGATGCCTTTGGTAGCGTTGAGATAGATCTCGTTTTCTCTTCTTCTGGCCGCATAATTGCGGGAGAAGACTCTGAATAGGGCATAGAAGAAGACAAACAGTTCCAGGAAATTAACAATTGGATTTCTGGTTACAAACAACAGAACCATCAGAATGACAAGCAGGAAGGTCAGAAACTGATACAGTTCATCAACGCCATAGCGGCCCTGCATGAATCTCATTAGTCTGTCTCTGAATTTATTCATTTAAATACACCTCACTATAAGCAATAGAAACACCATAAAGGTGAAATAACTCTGAATCCGAATATTCCGCACAGGAACTGTAAGACCAGATATGATACGCAGATCCTGGAGAAATTGGTTGGACGGTTATAGGTACGGCTGCGGTAACTGTACTGTTTGCGGCCGCTTCTGATCACATTCAGTAAGTTCTGATAATCAGGATTATTTGGATCGTACTTGCAGGCCATTTCCGCATGCTGCAGGGCAGTGACACGGTTGCCCAGATAATAGTTGGCATAAGCACTGTAGTAATACCACTCAGCTGATTTTACTTCAATTGTACTTAAGACATATAATGCTTCCTTATAGGCACCGTTCTGCAGGTATAATCTGACACTGTCCAAGTCACTGTAGGTACGGGACTGTTGCTGGTTACGCTGATTAAAACCGGTAAAGTCATAGTATCCGAAAGGACCATAACTGTACCCATTGGAATACGGGTTTGAATAGTTATTGTAAGACTGCTGCTGTTGCTGGTAAGAATTGGCGGTGCCGTTTTTAATGGCATCATAGGCCGCATTGATCTCACTCATTTTTTCAGCAGCTTCTGCGTTATTAGGATTTAAGTCAGGATGATATTTCTTAGCCAGTTTACGGTACTGTCTGGTAATTTCTTCATCACTGGCATTTCTGGAAACTCCTAATACTTCGTAAGGATCTCTCATTTATTCTTCCTTTCTCTGGCTTTCTTCAAATCATATGCACTCCAGACGCCAGCATACAATACATTATCTAATATTTCACGGTATTTGTCATCAATTGGTAACTTATCATATTGGTTAACACAGTCACTCATGATCGATTCCAAAATGTCCTCAATGTTATTCATGTCAATGGTTATAAGCGGGTTATACCTTTGCTTGATGAGATCTTCCTTAAGGTCCATGCAGGCATCCATGATGTAGATGAACTTGCCTAAGTGGAAGCCAAACTGCTGTAAGGTATCAGTATATTCATCCTGCTTACAGGTAAATACCTGAGCAAACAGTGTGCCGAAACAATTGGCAGGAATGTCAGGATTGGTAATGTTCTGTCTTTCCATTTCCGAATTGTCTTCTAAACACTTCTTAATGATCTTGCACTGTTCAGGATATCTTACTTCGATCTGATTAATGTATTCCTGCATCTTTTCAGCGTTCTTCTTGCTTTTGAGATTATGGTCATCCATGAAGTCATCAAGATACTTGTAGTAGGTTAATAACAGATTCATGTCAGCGGCGAACTTGCTGAAGTCATTGTACCAGTAACCGTGCTTTCTCAACGGATGGGCAGGGCACCTTTCTTCACCAAAGGTGTTTTCCGGCCTGTATATAGCCGTAAATAACATCGCAACAAAGGTCAGATCATATGAAACCGTAGAGCGTCCAACCAGTCCATAGGAATCAGAAAGACACTTACACAGGCCGCAATAGCATTCCTTGTAGATCTTCTTGTTCTCATCATTCATGTTTTCAGGATTGTATACCAGATAACCGAACATTGAATTAGCACTCCTTTGCTCCGATTGCTAAAATTATAATTTAATTTACGTTTATAGTCAATAATTACAGGAAATTATGGCCAAGAATAAAACAGGCTTTACCTAAGCCTGTTTGTATTGAGATGTTTCAAATAATTAGAAGTTATAGTTGTCATAGCCATATTCATTCTGGAAAGTATCCTGAACTAATACGACGTCCTTGACAGAAGGGATCTCTTCCATAATCCAGTTCTTAATACCGTTATTCAAAGTTACATCGATTAATGAACAGCCAACGCAGGCACCAAGTAATCTGACGGTAACGATGTCATTATCATAACTGACAAATTCAATGTCACCACCATCACCCATGATGTATGGTCTTAAATGTTCAATAATCTTTCTAACATGTTTTTCGATTTCTTCCTTTGTCTTTACTTCGTCCATATATATCATCTCCCAACAAATATCAAGTAGTAAATATAACTGGTAGCCAACCCGACAATAATGCCGCCAAGCACTTCCAGGTAAGTATGTCCGAGCACTTCCTTCATCTTCTTGTGATAGATCGGATCATCTATCTTAAGATTGCCCAATTCAACGAGGTCATCGATCAGTTTCTTGGTAAGAGTGATGTTCTGACCGGCATAGTATCTTACATTGCAGGCATCAAACAGGATGACAAGCGAAAATACCAGCGTGATGGCAAACATGGTACTGGAGAATTTCTCTATGAGACCAACTGAAAGGCATAATGCTGAGACAAGTGCGCTATGGCTGCTAGGCATGCCACCGCTTGCCAATAGAAGTATGGGTTTCCATTCCCGATGAAACACATAAACTATCAGCGGTTTCAAAATCTGCGCTATAACTAAGGCTATAATTGCAGAATAAAATGGATACATTCTATCTAACATAAACTACCTCGGCATCATTATAAATGAAGGACTTATAAAGTTCAAATATTATGATATAATTTAAAAGGTGATAAAACAGATGGTTTATTCTGCAGGACAGGTAGTACAGGGAACAATAACAGGCATCATGCCGTATGGAGCATTCGTCAAGATCGATAATTATACTGACGGACTGATTCACATTTCAGAAATCAGTGATTCATATGTCAATAATGTTTCCCTGTTTCTCAAGCAGGGTGAAAAGGTTATCGTTAAGATAATAGATGTTGACAAGACCAACGGTCAGCTGAAACTATCCCTGAAAGCCGTACAGCCGCCAAGAAGAAGTCATCTGAGATACAAGAATCTGAATTCAATTAACAAGTACAATGGATTCAGAAGTTTAAAGGAAAAGCTGCCTGAGTGGATAAGGGAGGAGTCAGACAAATGAAAATCAACTTTGAACATGCACTATTAAAAGAAAACATCGCAGATTATCAGGACAGAGTTAATGAAATTCATGAACTGCTGTTCAAAAGAGAATGTAAGGGAAATGACTTCCTGGGCTGGTTAGACTGGCCATATGATTATGACAAGGAAGAATTTGCCAGAATCAAGGAAGTAGGTAAGGAAATCAGAGAAAACGCAGATGTATTATTAGTCTGCGGTATCGGCGGATCATACCTTGGCGCAAGAAGTGCCATCGAAATGATGAAGGGTTTATATCCAGATGACAAACCTGAAATCATCTATACAGGCAATGGCTTATCATCAACATATCTCTATCAGGTATTAAATCACATCAAGGGCAAGAGCGTTTATCTGAACGTAATCTCCAAGTCAGGTACAACAACTGAAACAGCAGTAGCATTCAGACTGTTCCAGCAGTACATTGAAGAAACCTATGGTGAAGAAGAAGCTTCAAAGAGAATCATTGCTACCACAGACAAGGCAAGAGGAACATTAAAGAACTTGGCTGATGTCAAGGGTTACAGAGAATTCGTAATTCCAGATGACATGGGCGGCCGTTACAGTGTATTCAGTGCCGTTGGCTTGATCCCAATCGCAGCAGCCGGCTTGGATATCGAAGAATTATTCAAGGGCTGTCAGAAGGCTTATGAAGACTTCAGAACTCCAGATCTGAGCAAGAACATTGCTTACCAGTACGCTGTAGCAAGACGTATTCTGGAAAACCAGTGTAAGGGAATCGAATTATTCGTTTCTTACGAACCATCAATGACCATGATCGCTGAATGGTGGAAACAGCTGTTCGGTGAATCAGAAGGTAAGGAAGGCAAGGGTTTATATCCAGCAAGCGTTACCTTCACAACAGACTTACACTCAATGGGTCAGTTCATTCAGGAAGGTACAAAGTCATTATTTGAAACTGTTCTGACACTTGAAAATCCAATGCATGACATCATCTTCCCTGAAGACAAGGAAAACCTTGATAACATGAACTACCTTGCCGGTAAGAACATTGACTGGGTAAATAAGATGGCTTGCCAGGGCACAGTTGAAGCTCATGTAGAAACAGGTAATGTTCCTAACATCCTCATCAGCATGAAGGACAACAGTGAATTCTCATACGGCTACATGATCTACTTCTTCTTCAGAGCATGTGCCATGAGCGTTCTGATGCTTGACGTTAACCCATTCAACCAGCCGGGTGTAGAAGTTTACAAAAAGAACATGTTCAGACTTCTCGGCAAACCTGCTAAATAATAACCATATACAAAGATAACTCCAGGACTTTGATCCTGGAGTTTTTTAATATATGAATGGAATTAATCTGTATCTGACTTTTTGCTTGTATTCCTTATAGCCCTGAAGTTCCTTTTCCAATACTTCCTCTTCATTCTTTATTCTCTTGATGATTATAGGAATGTAACATAGCATTATCACTAGTGAGATAGGGGAATTAAGAATCAGAGGCATGCTCAGAAACAGAAATACAGTGGCAAAATACATTGGATGTCTGACGATGCCATAGAGTCCCGTATCAACGACTTTCTGGTTTTCCTGTACTTCAATCGTTCTTGACAGGTAGGCATTTTCTCTTAATACTTCACCAAATAACAGATACGAAATCAGGAATATAACGCAACCTGCGATCACAAAGCCTTCCGGGAAGAACAGCCATTTAAATCTGTAATTCAGCCCAGCAACTATAAAGGCGGCCAGAAACATCAAACCACTGTAGTTTATGACATCCTTCTGAGTTCTTTGTTTTTCCTTGGCATTAAGTCTGCTTCTTAAAAGGTCAGGTGACTTAAGGTACATGATTATTCCTGCCGCAAACATAGGTACAAATAATACAATCATGAACAATGTGGCGTTTGACCACTTAACTGTACCTGCTGGGACATATAGTAAGATTCCTACCAGAATGATTCCGGCGATGAATTTAATTAATGCCTCAGCCAGTAATGATTTCTTCAAATCAGTTTCCTCCTAAAGATGAAAGCCATTTCTCAGCATCCAATCTTTCATGAAATATGATAATTCTCTTATCTGAGTATTTTTGAAATAGTTTTCCCAGAACAGGTTTATTGTTCTTATCATACTCATTAACAAGTTTTATGAGTTCTTCATCAACCTCCTGTTCAACCCAGGGAATATCGCTTCTTTTCTTGCCGACACGTTCTATTATTCCTTCGATACAGATCTTAGGGTCATAATCGAGGAAAATCACTGTATCAGCCGCTTTAATTCTTGCTTCAAAAGTCCGACTGTAATTACCGTCTATTATCCATTTTTCTTCATCTAAAAGTTTTTTCAGTTTGTCATCAAATTCTTCTCTGGAGATGGTTGTTCCATCAGATTTCCAGTAAATATTGTCCAGATGATACAGTGGAAGGGATATTAAATCATGCAGCTTTCTGGCAAAGGTACTTTTGCCGCTGCCTGGCGGACCAATGATTATTCTCTGCATCTCTTTAATATAATTAAACGTCATTATTATCACTGTTATTCATTCTTAAACCTATTATATTCTACTGTTTTCTAAACAAGCAATCACATTGACAAAAAATGCAAGAAACATTAATATGTATAGGGTAGGGGGGTATATTATGAAACAATATATCGTAACCGGAATGAGTTGTGCTGCCTGTCAGAGCAGAGTAGAAAAAGCAGTAAGCGGTCTTGATGGTGTAACATCATGTGCCGTATCATTATTAACCAATTCAATGGCTGTTGAAGGCGATGTTTCCGATAAGGAAATAATTGCTGCTGTTGAAAACGCTGGTTATAGAGCCAAGAGAAAAGGTGCCTCAGCCAAGTCAACCAGCAGCATTGCCGAACAGGAAGAAGCATTGGCAGATCATGAAACACCAGTATTAAAGAGAAGACTGGTTTTATCAGTATTCTTCTTAATTGTATTAATGTACATATCCATGGGACATACCATGTGGCATTTCCCATTGCCGTCATTTTTGACAAGTAATCATGTAATACTGGCTTTGGTAGAAATGATTCTGGCCAGCATCGTAATGTTAATAAACTACAAGTTCTTTACCAGTGGCTTTAAGAGTCTGTTTCACGGTTCACCAAACATGGATACTCTTGTAGCATTAGGATCTATGGCTTCCTATGTTTACAGTTTTGCCGAACTGTTTTTAATGGTAGATGCCTTAGGCAGGAGTGATCATGAATCAGTAATGAAGTACTTCCACAATCTGTATTTTGAATCAGCTGCCATGATCGTTGCCCTGATCACTGTTGGTAAGATGCTGGAAGCCATGAGCAAGGGCAAGACAACCAATGCCTTAAAAGGCTTAATGAAGCTTGCTCCTAAGACTGCCGTACTGGAAGTAAATGGCCAATTTGAAGAAGTAGACATAGAGACCGTACAGATAGGGGACATCTTTGTAGTAAAACCTGGCGAAAACATTCCTGTTGACGGCGTCATCATCGATGGGACTACATCCGTTAATGAAGCGGCCCTGACTGGTGAATCAATACCGGTTGATAAGACAGTCAATGACAGGGTTTCAGCCGCTACGATCAACCAGGAAGGCTTCATAAAGGCCAGAGCTACACGAGTAGGGGAAGATACTACCTTATCACAGATCATCCAGATGGTATCTGATGCCGCAAGTACCAAGGCCAAGATCGCCAGAATCGCAGATACGGTCAGCGGTTACTTTGTACCGGCAGTAATAGGAATCAGTGTACTCACTTTAATTGGCTGGTTAATTGCCGGTAAGAGCTTTACCTTTGCGATTGCCAGAGCCATATCAGTATTGGTTATTTCCTGTCCATGTGCCTTAGGCTTGGCAACACCGGTAGCCATCATGGTCGGTAATGGTGTTGGCGCTAAAAACGGTATTCTCTATAAGAATGCCATTGCCCAGGAAGAAGCTGGAAAGGTTGACATCGTAATTCTGGATAAGACAGGTACAATTACCGAAGGAAAGCCTTCTGTAACAGATGTGATCAGTTATCTTGATACAGAAGATGAACTGATAAAGATAGCCGGTGAAATGGAACAGAAATCTGAGCATCCATTAGCCAAGGCAGTAATGGAATATGTATCAGGCAATAACATCACGCTGGATGACATTGATAACTTCAAGGTTTTGCCAGGTAATGGCTTAACTGCTGAAAAGAATAATGTTAAATACTATGCAGGTAATAAAAAGTTCATCTCAGGTCAGATAAAGATATCTGAGGAAGCTGACAAGGAAATAAACAGACTGGCTTCAGAAGGAAAGACACCGTTATTATTCAGTGATGATAAGAAGTTATTGGGAATCATAGCTGTGGCTGATACGATCAAGGAAGATTCAACCCAAGCAATCAGACAGTTAAAGAACATGGGCATTCATACGGTAATGTTGACAGGAGATAACGCCTTAACTGCCAAAGCTATTGCCGAAAAGGCCGAAGTAAATGAATTCATTGCATCAGTATTACCGGATGGTAAGGAAGCGATTGTCAGAGAATATCAGAAACAGGGCAAGACAGCGATGGTTGGTGATGGCATAAATGATGCCCCAGCTTTGACCAGAGCCGATCTTGGCATCGCCATTGGGGCAGGAAGTGACATCGCAATAGATGCCGCAGACATTGTCTTAATGAAATCCAGATTGTCTGATGTACCGGCATTGATAAGATTATCAAAGGCAACATTGAGAAACATTCATCAGAATCTCTTCTGGGCATTCTTCTACAACGTAATATGCATACCGTTAGCCATTGGCTTATATCAGAGCATATTCCACTTCAACTGGGAAATGAACCCAATGATTGGGGCAGCCGCAATGAGCTTATCAAGTTTTACGGTATGTACAAATGCCTTAAGATTAAATCTGTTTAACATTTACGATGCAGGTAAGGATAAGAAAAAGGAATCAAATATTCAGAATATTTCAGATAAATTTAACAATGAGGAGGAACAGAAATATATGACAAAGACAATGGTAATTGAAGGAATGATGTGTGAACATTGCGAAGCTACAGTAAGAAAGGCTCTGGAAAAGATCGAAGGCGTTGAAAAGGCTGAAGTCTCACATGTTAAGGGTACCGCAATCGTTTCCTTATCAGCTGATGTTGACGACAGCGTCTTAAAGCAGGCTGTTGAAGACAAGGACTACGAAGTAAAGGAAATCAGATAATGGCTGACTGCTGCAGGCACAAACAGAGAAGTGCTGAAGAGATCAAAGCATTAAAGACAAGGCTTAACAAGATCGAAGGGCAGATACGAGGCATCAACAAGATGATCGATGATGACCGTTATTGTGTGGATGTCCTAATGCAGGTATCTTCAGTACAGTCCGCGTTAAACGCCTTTAACAAGGTACTATTATCATCACATATCCGTTCATGTGTCGTTGACGACATAAAAAACGGCAATGAAGATGCCGTTGATGAGTTATGTGAATTGCTACAGAAAACAATGAAATAAAAAGCTTAGATTAACTCTAAGCTTTCTTTTCTGTTATTTTTGTTTGTTTTGCCTTAGCTTCCTGTTCTTTTTCCTTCTGAAGCTGAAGTTCAACTTTCTTGTTTTCTTCTTCTTCAAGAACTCTGTAAGCTACTTTTCCAACCAATGTCTTTGGTAATTCATCTCTGAATTCAATGTCGTATGGCATTGCGTACTTGGCAATGTGCTTACGGCAGTAAGACATGATTTCTTCCTTGACTGAATCATCAGGAACTACATTTGGCTTCAAGACAACGAATGCCTTGACTTTCTGCATCTTGTAAGAATCCTTGACACCGATTACACAGCTGTATAATACCTTGGCATTTGCGTCAATGACGTTTTCAATCTGTGAAGGGTAAACGTTGTAGCCTGAAGAGATGATCATACGTTTGATTCTCTGCTTGAAGTATACAAAGCCATCCTTGTCCATTAAGCCCAAGTCACCGGTATGCAGGTAATAATTGCCATCGGCGTGCTTTCTGATGGTCTGATTTGTTTCTTCTTCATTCTTCAGATAGCCTAACATTACGCTTGGTCCTGTCAAGCAGATTTCGCCTTCCTTACCGATTTCAACTTCATCAGTTGTACCAGGTTCGCAGATAACATACTTTGTATCAGGATATGGTAAACCGATTGAGCCAGGACGGTAATCATTTGTAGGGGTTAAGCAGCTTGCGGTAACGCATTCTGTTGTACCATAACCTTCACGAACCTGGATCTTGGCACCATGAGCCTTTAAGAAGTTATCAACCTTGGTCTTTAATTCAACTGATAATGAGTCACCACCTGAATACATGCCTTTTAAGAATGAGAGATCAGCGTTTTCCAATCCCTTGGTTCTTAATAATGCTTCATACAGGGTAGGGACACCGGCGATGAAGTTAGGTTTCTTCTTTATTAACATCTGAGCATAGGTCTTAACAGTGAACTGTGGAATTAAGTCGCAGCAGATACCTTTTACCAAACATGTATGGATACCGATGCCTAAGCCAAAGCCATGGAATAATGGCATGACGGCTAAGATCTTCTGACCAGGTTCATATGGAACTTCCATTGCGACAGATGACTGTAAGGCACAGGCATTGAAGTTAAGGTCACTTAACATGATGCCCTTGGTTGTACCTGTTGTACCGCCTGAATAAAGAATGACGGCTGTACGGTCAACTTCAAACTTTACCTTTGGTAATGGTAAAGGGAACTGTTTTCCATAATGCAGGAAATCCTTCCAGGTTAATGAGTATGCCTGATTTGGCAGATTGCTGTACTGGCCAAAGTTCTTGATGCGGTATGGAATTTCCAGATACTTTGGTAATTCATCAGCTACGGCTGCCATTAAGATGATGACTGTGTGGTCACAATCCTTTCTGGCTTCTACGACTTTTTCATAGAACTGATCCAGTGTCAGAACAGCCTTTGAATTTGAAATGTTCAGGTAGAATGTGATTTCACTTACAGCTGATAACGGGTGAATCATGTTAGCGATAGCGCCAATTCTGTTTAAGGCATAGAATGTGTCGATTGCCTGAGGACAGTTAGGCATGCAGACAGTAACGGCATCTCCTTCACGGATACCAATACTTGTCAAAGCCTTGGCTGTTAATTCGATCTTGCTGATAAGTTCTCTGAATTTTGTCTTCTTACCCATGAATTCATAGGCAACGTTGTCTGGATATTTATCTGCAGTTTTCTTAAGCAGCTGGAACATGGTCAGCTGAGGATAGTCAATCTCGTGTTTTTCTTCAAAAAAATGTTCCCATCTTTCTTTCATAATTTTTCCTCCCAACTTTAAAATTCTAACATAAAATTCAATAAATTAATAGCCATCCATATCTTTAATATTTGTTTACAATTCTTTTAATCTTGTACTATTTAAGCTATAATTAACAGGTGAAATGAGGTTTATCAATGTTTCTGAAAAGAATTGAACTACAGGGATTTAAATCATTTGCGGAACGTACAGTTATCACATTTGATTCTCCATATACTGGAATAGTCGGACCTAACGGCTGTGGAAAAAGTAACATTTCCGATGCCATCAGATGGGTCTTAGGTGAACAATCCGCTAAAAGCATGCGTGGGTCAACAATGACCGACGTTGTTTTTGCTGGTGCAGAAGGGAAGAAGGGTGTCAACATGGCAGAAGTTACACTCGTCTTTGACAACTCAGAACACTTCCTTAACAGCGAATTCCAGGAAATAGAAGTAACAAGAAGATTATATAAGAACACATCAGAAAGCGAATATCTGATCAACAAGACTCCATGCCGTTTAAAGGACATCATTGATCTTACTCTCGATACCGGTTTAGGCCGTGATTCATTAAGCATCATTTCACAGGGTAACATTTCATCTTTTGCCGAAGCAAAGCCTATTGAAAGACGTGCCTTATTTGAAGAAGCCGCCGGTGTGGCCAAGTACAAGAAGAGAAAGATCGAATCCTTAAACAAGCTGGAAAGAACCCAGAACAACATCGACAGAATGCAGGATGTTGTAAATGAGCTTGAAAAGCAGGTCGCTCCATTAAGAAGACAGGCCCGTAAGGCCCAGCAGTATGAAGAAAAGAAAAACAGATTAACGGAAATTGAAATTGCAGTTATCGTTAACGACATCAGCAATTACTTATCTGACCTCGATACCATCGACAAGCAGTTAAGTGACCTTAACTTCCAGCAGGTATCATCAAATGCTTCAATTCAGATCATGGAAAATGAAGTTGATGAGTTAAAGAATACCATCAAGGAACTGGATAACAGTGTCCAGTTGCAACAGGATGAGCTTCTCAAGACCATTAACGAGATCCAGTTACTGGAAAGAAGAAAGATCGAAGTTGAAGAAAAGCGTAAGTACATCAGAGAATCCGGCTCAGATGAAGCCAAGATTCAGCAGACAATGCAGATGATGGAAGAAGCCAGACTGGAATATGAAGACAGACAGTCACGTCTGGAAAAACTGGAAGCTTCCATTGAATTACTGCAGGAAAAGATCAACGGCTATAATAACGACATCGCCAATAAGCAGCAGGAAAGCGACAAGCTGACTAACTCATTGAATTATCTGAATAACCGTAAGAGCGTCTTACAGGCTCAAAGCGAAGCTCCTTTCCAGGGTCATGCCGGGGTCAAGAGCATCATGGAAGCCAAGAAGGCCTTGCCGGGCATTCACGATATCGTCAGTAACCTGTTTAAGCCTGATGAAGGTTATCAGCAGGCCATCGCCGTTGCCCTGGCAGGAGCCGTTTATCACATTGTTACGACAGATGAAAAATCTGCCAGAACAGCCATTAAATACTTAAAGGACAACAGGGGAGGCAGAGCTACATTCTTACCAATGAGTGTCATGAAGCCTCACTACGTAAATAACGACCACTTGTTCATTGCCGAAAACACAACCGGATTTTTGGGCTTAGCCAGTGACTTCGTAGATTGTGAAGAAAAGTATGACGGTGTATTACTGTCATTATTAGGCAATGTAATGGTTACCGATACTTTGGAAGCTGCCAATGAATTAGCTGGAAGATTAAAGCAGCAGTATAACATCGTTACCTTGGATGGTGATGTTGTACACCGCGGCGGTTCCATGACCGGTGGTTATAACAAGCGAATGGATTCTTCACCACTAACCATCAAGTCATTGCTTGAAGATGTTGACAGACAGCTGGCTCAGACCAGAAGTGAATACGATAAGGTTTATGCCGTTATCAGTAAGTTAACCAAGTTAAGAACTGATGATGAAGATGAATTAATTGCCAATAAGATCCAGCTTGCCACATTGCAGCAGGTAGTAACGGCCAAGCGTGGCAAGTATGAGGAATTAAAGGAAGAATATGACCGTATCAAGACTGATGATGAAACAGAAGGTCAGAGCTTTGAAAATGAACTGATTGCTTTATTGAACAAGGCCTATGCTGACAGAGATACGATCACAAACGACATTTCCAGCAAGCGTTCCAGAAGAGTCAATGCTTCAGCTGATGAACAGCGTAAGGAGATTCAGTTAAGACAGAAACGTCAGGAACTCACGCTTATCAACATGAACATCAACAGTTCAGAAGTTGAAAAGACCCGTCTGGATACCTTAAAGGAAAATGCCATTGAAAGATTAAGCCGTGAATATCACATGACCTATGACTTCGCCAGCAGCAAGGAATTTGGTGAAATCGATCTTGATGAAGCCAAGCAGGAAGTACTGATATTACGTCAGGAAATCGCTGCCTTGGGCAACGTCAACCTTGATGCACCAAAGGACTATGAAGAAGTCAACGGCCGTTATGAATTCATGGTAAATCAGTTAAATGACTTACAGAACAGTAAGAATCAGCTGTTACAGGCCATTAACGAAATGGATGAAGTCATGGAAGTCCAGTTCAAGGAAATGTTTGACAAGATCAACAAATCCCTTAGTGAAGTATTTACCGTCTTATTTGGCGGCGGCAGAGCTAAGCTGGTATTGGAAGATCCGGACGACATTCTAAATACAGGAATTGACATCAACGTTCAGCCTCCGGGAAAGAACATTCAGAATATCAGACTGTTCTCCGGCGGTGAAAAGAGTTTGATTGCCATCTGTGTATTATTCGCAATCTTAAAGGCCAGACCAATGCCTTTATGCATATTCGATGAGGTTGAGGCTTCATTAGACCAGGGTAATGTAGACAGATTTGCAAGATACATTCACCAGTTCTCTAACGGTTCCCAATTCATCGTTATTACCCACAGACCTGGTACCAT
>JAFRLB010000100.1 GCA_017431405.1 Erysipelotrichaceae bacterium
ATCATATTGGGACATTACAACCGGACAGGGCTTCAATGCCGGTGGAATATTACCGTTTGATACCTGTTCAATATTTCTGTATGTACTGCCAATAGCTGCTTTTGGCAAGGGCAAAGCCAAGCGATGTGCCTTAAGCTGGATGAGTACGATTGGGGTGCTGGGTGGCATCAGTTATCTCATATTCCCGATGGTATTGAAATGGTATCCGTTATTTACCTTTGGAGCCTGGCATTCATTAATGTATCACTTCGTAATGGTCTATGCCGGTTTCACCGTCATTTCCACCAACATGCTGGAAGTAAAACGTACTGACTATTTATTGGGTTTCATACCACACATGTTAATGGCTCTTATCGTCATACCGCTTGATTATCACTTCGGCTGGGATTACATGTTATTAAGAAACGCTTCCGGCGTACCATTTGTTGAAGATTTAGCTTCAAAGTTATCAGCCATGAATCTTAATTACCTTACAACCGTAATAATGCTGGGTTTGTATCTGGTAATTGCCATGCTGTTTAACTTCATTAACATCAACATTCAGAAGAAACTGAATGACCATGATTATGTTCACCATAAGCATGAACTTAAATACACCAACTGAGCCGTCACTTATCTGACGGTTTTTTCATTAAAAAAAGGTCTCACTTGGAAAGTGAAACCTTCATGTTATCTGTTTCGTTGAAATGGTATTTCTTTCTGAACAGTATTTCAAACCAGATCTGACCGATTATGCATATTACAACGTTGCTTAAGATCATGGCGATCCAGATACCTGTTGGTCCAAAGTCAGTATACTTACCAAAGGCATAGAGCATTGGTATTCTCAAAGCCCAGAGCCTTGTAACGTTGATCACAAATGAGCTGCCTGTTTCTCCTGCCCCATTAAATCCAGCCAGAAGGTAATTCATCCATAACATGAATACGGTCGTAGCTACTGAATACAGGCTGTACTCAACGGAATTTTCAGCCAGTACTGTACTGATGTCAGGATAGAACAGCTCAACTAACGGTCTGCTTAACAATAACCCTAATACTGTAACTGCGGCGCACACAATAAGGCCAACGGAGAATGCCTGTTTGAAACAGTCTTTGGTTCTCTTGAAATCCCTTGCGCCAATGGATTGACCGATGAATGGTGCCAGGGCACTGGCTAAGGCATTGGTTGGAATGCAGAATAATGAACTTACTCTGCCCCCGATTCCATAGGCAGACATGATTACGGAACCGTAACCCAAGATGAACTTATTCATGATCGTAAAGCCGAACTCCAATAGGAATGAACCCATAGAAGCAGGCAAGGCTAAGATGAATATTTCCTTTAAGATATCGGTTGAGAAACGGTATCTTTTAAAGTCGACATGAATAACTCCATAGTCTTTTAACATCGTTCTCATGGCAAACGGACAGACCAATAATTTGGATACTGAGGTAGCCAGAGCTGCGCCAAACATTCCCCACTTAAAGGTAAAGATGAATAACGGGTCCAGTATACAGTTAATGATGGATGCCTCAATGTTCAACGCTACGGCTGAACGGCTGTCGCCATTTGACTGACGGATCGTCTGAAATATTGTCAGAATGAAAGAGAATATGAAACTTGGTGCCAAGCCCAACAAATACATGTAGGAATCCTGATAAATGTCATCAGGGACATTGAGCCATCTTAACAAAGGATGGGCAAATACCACACATATTATGGCAATTATCAGGGAAATGATGATGCTTATTTCCAACAGTATGGTAGCCATCTGATTACCCTTTTTCATGTCACCTGCCCCAACAGCCTTACTTAAGAGACTGATGCCGGCAGCTGACAAACCGGTCACAAAGGCCGTGCCGCACATGTTAATGTTGGATATTACTGAAATGGCCCCAACCTGTAATTCACCCAATTTACCGACAAAGAAGGAATCAACTAACGAATAAATGACACTGACCGAATTGAAAAGCATTAACGGCAGTGCCATTTGAATAAGCGTTTTTCTGATGTCCCCTTTTAAGAGGTCGTTTGACTTGTATGTGGCCATGACCATACGCTCCTGTTTTTGACAACAGTACAATTATAGTCATGTCCTTACTTAAGCGCAATTAAAGAGATACAAAAAATCCAGAACTTCATGTTCCGGATTTAATAATTCAAAAATAATTAAATTATCTGTACTCTGGCTACGGCGAAGGCTATCAATGCGCAGGCATCAACATCACTTTCACGGCAATAGATCCTGTATAAGCCTTCCATCATTGCGATGTCTCTTAAGCCACCCTTACCTTCATATTCTTCCAAGATGTTGGTACCGGCGGCCTTGATCTCAGCTACTTCAACACCATAGTGCTTTACCTTGTATGAGAAGGCAATGCCGTCAATATATGGTTCAATTGAGTAACCCTTCTGGCCAATGCAATCCCAGATCTTCATGCCATCGATATTGAAGTATGAATTCTGTACCAGTTCCAAGCCACCGCTTTCAGTTGATGTTGTTACGGTATGGCTGATGTTACAGGTGAATTCATCATGAGTAACATGGCTCTTGAAAGTGTAGATGTATTCATTAATGACGCCCATCTTGTCACAGTTAATTTCATATACCGGCTTTCTGTCCGGTGTTTCCATGATGTAACTCTGGTTTAACTTACCGCAGAAATGGAAATAGTATTCTTCAGTTGGCTTCCCGCTGTTCTTGATGCCTTCAACTACCTTTGGGTCTGCTTCAGCAGTATTGACCTTGTCAAAGTAGTTAGCTTCTTCAGGGGTTGTCTTAAATACCTTAATGATATTGTAGATACCGAAAATGGCAGCTGCTAAGCCAATTACGATAAAGGCAATGGTCATGACAGGATTATTTGTCTCATCTGTCCACTTGTCCGGCATGATTATAGGTAATAGATTAAATATAACAAAACCACAGCCGACAATTGTTAAGCCAATGAAGAAAAACGCTCCCTGGATTTTCTTCAGAACATTTACGAATTTCATCATAATAGAAGTCCTCCTAATTAAATTTTACTAAAAAAGTTTTTTTAAATATATCAAATTATTAAGCATGTACTTCAGGATTAATAATGGTCAGGTATTTCTGATTCTTGCCGGCCTTGTTAACGAAGACGATCGCAACGATTATCATGATCAGAGAAGCTAAGGCGAGAGTAACAGGTATGAAGATGGCGATATCTCCCAATACCTCGGCTTCCTTGGATAAGGTAAAGTCATAGATGCCATGTAACAGCCAGGAAATGACAAAGCCAAATACCGTATAACCCTTCTTACCGGTGTACATTGCCTTGCCA
>JAFRLB010000101.1 GCA_017431405.1 Erysipelotrichaceae bacterium
AAAAAGTATTCAAGGATCGCAGTCCCTTCAAAAAAGATAACGCCTCACAAACTCCGCAGCACCTACGGAACGGCGCTATACCGCGAAACCGGCGATATAAGGCTCGTTGCGGAGATCTTACCAAAAAGGGCGATGAGACAATTAAGGCAAGAAGTAACATCCTTAAGGAACATCTGAACAAGGCCAGAATTGACCTGGTCAAGCACCAGAAGGAAGTACAGTTACTGGAGTGGAAGACATATCAGTTACAACAGAAATCAAGATAATTCATACAGCCGTATGAATTATTTTCTTAAGCATTTCTTAAAGGTTTTGATAATTGTTTGTTAATAGGGTATTACCTAGAATGTAGATGGGTGATATAAATGGCAAAAATACTTATAGTAGATGATGAAAAAGACATTGTGGATGCACTAAGAATATATCTGTCAGGAAATGACTATCAGTTATTTGAAGCATACACAGGTAAACAGGCTTTGGACATAGTAAAGGATAATGAAATTGATCTCATTCTCATGGACATCATGATGCCGGAAATGGATGGCATTAGAGCAACTCACGAGCTAAGAAAGATCACGAATATTCCTATTATTTTTCTTACAGCCAAAAGTGAAGACGTTGATAAGGTGCTTGGTTTGGAAATTGGCGCAGACGATTACATTACCAAGCCGTTTAATCCTACGGAAGTAATTGCCAGAGTAAAGTCACAGTTAAGAAGATATACCCAGCTAGGCGGTAAGACCATAAACAACATGGTTTACCAGAATGGCGGAATCATATTGGATGATGAAAAGAAAACCGTTACCGTTGACGGCAACATTATTGATGTTACCCCAATGGAATACGGGATACTGAAACTTCTGATTCAGAATCCAGGAAAGGTATTTTCATCATATGAAATATACAAGAATGTCTGGAACGATGAGCTGATGCTCAATGATGGTGTAGTCAGCGTTCATATCAGACACTTAAGAGAAAAGATTGAAATCAATCCATCTGAACCGCGTTACATAAGGGTAGTCTGGGGTCAGGGATATAAGATGGAGGAATACCATGGATAGTGTTAGAAAAGCCAGACCAATGGAACGTTTCTCTGTTAAGCTGATTGCGGTACTGTTTCTATGTGTTTTAGGAGTAGTGATACTCATTGGTGGGTTTCATCTGGTAAACGCCAATGATTATGGCATTTATACTAATGATTCTGATTATTATCATAGTTCATCATGTTACAGGAATGCTTATGAAATATCCCGTAATGCCTTAGCGTCATATCTGGATGCCGGTCAGACATATGAAACTGCCGGTGTCAACAACTACGGCTATATCATTTACATGTATGATGATGCTGCCGGGCAAAGAAAAGAGGTCTACCGATATAACGTAAATACCAACGATAAGATTGGGATGTCACAGCTTTTCAGCGGTGACATTGCGGGTAGCTATTATTATGACGATATGTCAGAGGCTGACCACTATGAGTTAAACAGATATGAAATAGAAATAAGAGTCAAGGACCCATTAGTTGAAAGTGATGATCCTTTCTATAAAAACTACAGATATTACAGTTTTCTGAATCAGTATAAGTATTGGGCATTGGGCATTACTCTGGCTGCCATAGTACTGTTTGTGCTTGATCTGATCTGGTTAATATATTCCAGCGGTCATGACATTAATTACGATGGCTATTATCTCAACTGGTTTGATAAGATCCCATTTGATGTCTTTACTGTAATTACAGCTGTCTATGAAACCTTGTTTGGCTGGATCATCATTGAAGCCTTCAGCTATTATGAACGCTTTTATGACAACCTTTTATATACCATTGGGGCATTCATAATTCTCATAATGATGGGACTGGGCGCCTTGGCATGGCTATTGTCGTTTGCCAAGCGTGTCAAGGCAGGAGGCTGGTATAAGAATACAGTCATTTATAAGATCTTATACGCAATCATCCAGTACATTAACAGCATCGCCCTGATATGGAAGGTAGCTGTTGTTACTGCGGCATATTTCCTGGGTCTGATCTTTATAGTGATGAATTCATATGAACGGGAGATCGCTACTGTATATCTTCTGGTATCTGCAGTATTACTGGCATTCTTACTGTGGTGGATGGCCAATGCCCAGAAACTTAAGAATCATGCGGAAATGATCAGCAAGGGTGAATATGAAAAAATTGATTCAAAGTGGATGCCACATGAACTGAAACAGCATCTAGATACTCTTGATTCAATTCAGGATGGCTTGGAAGCAGCGGTTGAAAAGCATCTCAAGGCAGAAAGACTTAAGACAGACTTAATAACCAATGTATCGCATGACATCAAGACACCTTTGACCAGCATCATCAACTATGTTGACTTGCTTAAGAAGAAGCATACAAAGGAGGATGAAGCGAAATATCTGGAAGTTCTTGACAGACAGTCAGCCCGACTGAAAAAGCTCACAGAAGACCTCATAGAGGCTTCCAAGGCATCAACCGGAAACATCAATGTTGAATACAATGACATCAATGTCAAGGAGATAATTGAACAGTCCTTGGCTGAATACAGAGAGAAGTTTGAAAAGAGCAATCTGGAGATCGTAACAAACATTGCCTCTGAAGAATTAATGGTCAAGGCAGATGGCAACCTGTTATGGCGCATACTCAATAACTTATACAGTAACCTTAACAAGTATGCCTTACCGGGCACCCGAGTTTACATTGATGCTGAAGAGGAAGAGAATGACATTCTCATCAGCGTCAAGAACATTTCCAAGGATCAATTGAACATTTCACCGGATGAGCTAATGGAAAGATTTGTCAGAGGTGACAGTTCCCGTCATACTGAGGGAAGTGGGTTAGGCTTGAACATTGCCAACAGCTTAGCCGAGATAATGCACGGCAGTCTGAAACTGACAATAGATGGAGATCTGTTCAAGACAGAATTAAGATTACCTAAGTAATAATGAAACGGCCTTCTGAAAAAAGAAGGCTGTTTTTTTTATAAAACAGGTCAAATGCCGTATTATAATCTGAATGTGTTAAAGTATAATTAAAGCAGGTGATGTAACTATGAAACAAAAGGAATTTCTGGAAGTAATCAAACAGGCAGGAAAGTTAAAGACAACCCCAAGACATTGTTTTACCGAAGGGGACAGATATGAAAGCGTAGCTGAACACAGCTGGCGCATTTCCTTAATGGCAATGTTATTAAGTCATGAGGAAGAATTCAGGGATGTAGACTTCAACAAGGTCATCAGAATGTGTCTGATTCATGACCTTGGTGAATCATTTACCGGTGACATTCCGACATTCCTGAAGAGCAGTGACAATGAACAGTCAGAAGAACAGATCTTCAGAAACTGGATAAATACCTTTGATGAAAAGAACAGGGAAGAATGGTTCAGCTTGCTGGATGAAATGAGTGCTCTTGAAACCAGAGAGGCAAGAGTTTACAAGTGCATGGATAAACTTGAAGCTCTGATTTCACATAACGAATCAGATCTTAAGACCTGGCTGCCGCTAGAGTATGATCTGCAATATACCTATGGTCAGGATAATGTCAGATTCTCTGAATATCTGACAGAACTCAGAAGAGAAATTGACGACTGGACAACCGAAAAAATAGCTAAGGAAAAGGAATAAAGTTAAATAAGACAACATTTTCACAAAGTGTTGTCTTTATTTGTTTTATTATATAAAATATCTTAGAAAGGGTATGTTTTTTTGTTATGTACAAAATATATGAAACTAAGGAAAGAGTCACCGCCGACAATGACAAAGAGGCGGAGAAACTGCGTAGTTATCTAAAAGAAAAAAACGTATTTTTTGTTAATTTAATGGGATCGCCTGGAGCTGGAAAGACCAGCACGCTAACCAGAATCATAAATGCCCTGAAGGATAAATATAATATCGGAGTCATGGAAGCTGATGTTGACAGTTCTGTTGATGCTGAAACCATCAGCAAGCTTGGCGTTAAGGTAATTCAGCTGCATTCAGGTGGCTTATGTCATATGGATGCTGACATGACCAGAAGAGGTGTTGACATGTTTGGCATAGAGGACCTTGATCTGGTATTCTTGGAAAACATCGGCAATCTGGTTTGCCCGGCTGAATTTGACGTCGGCAGCGCAATCAGAATGATGATACTGTCAGTTCCTGAAGGTGATGACAAGCCACTTAAGTATCCGTTAATGTTTACGGTAAGTGACTGCATGCTCATTAACAAAATCGATACGAAGGAAATCTTTGACTTTAATGAGGAACTGTGCAGAGAAAGAGCCAAGAAGCTTAACCCGGATATCAGCATATTCCCGGTAAGCTGCAAGGACGGTACAGGATTTGATGAATTAGTCAGCTGGCTTGAAACCAAGATAACGGAATGGAGAAACAGCTGATGAAGGTAATTGAATTACATAAGAGCGTTACGGAATCAAATGACCGTGATGCCGATAAGCTCAGAGAAGAGCTTAGAGAAAAAGGAGTGTTCTTAATAAATCTGATGAGTTCTGCCGGCAGCGGTAAGACAACGATGCTGTCAAGAACGATCACGGATTTAAAGGATAGGGTAAACATAGCGGTTCTGGAGGCAGACATCGATGCCAGCGTGGATGCTGAAAGAATAGCCGCCTTGGGAGCAACATCAATTCAGGTTCATACTGACGGGATGTGCCACATGGATGCCGGGATGACCAGAGAAGGTCTTAACAACATGGATCTGGATGGTACGGACATTGCCTTTCTGGAAAACATCGGTAATCTGATCTGCCCGGCAGAATATGATACAGGAGCTTCATGCAACGTCATGATCCTGTCTGTTCCAGAAGGTGACGACAAGCCGTTAAAATACCCGCTGATGTTTAAAAGCAGTGATGCACTGTTATTAAGCAAGATCGATGCACTTCCATATTTCGACTTCAGCATGGAGAAGTTAGAGGAACGTGTAAGATATTTAAACCCAGACATTAAAATATTCCCGATTTCAGCCAAGACAGGCGAGGGAATGAAGGAATGGGAAGATTGGTTGCTGGAAGAACTGGCAACATGGAAAAGAGGATAAGGAATGCCAAAGACAAAAGAAGAAATGAGAATGACAAACAGCCGTGACTATGTACCGGATCCTAATTATGTCGCCGAAGATAAGGAAAAAGAAAAACTTGTTCTTAAACTCGGAAACATGATCACTGACCGTTACCTGGTTAAGTACACTAATACAATGAACACTTCAGATCCAGAATACTGGGCACTGAACGCAGTATTGACCAAAGAAGAAGTTAAGTTCTTACTGTCTTTCAAGAAGACCAGAGTTGCTTACTCTCCTGAAGAAATTGCGAAGAGAAACAACATGTCTTTAGAAGATACCAAGAAGATGATCGATCACTTATGCTGGGTCGGCGTTCTGGAAATGAACAGAGAAAACGAAGATCACCACAAGCAGTACAATGTTCCGATTTTCGTTCCTGGTTCAGCTGAATTCATGATGATGAATGACGAACTGACAGCTCAGCATCCTGAACTGGCAACATTCTTCAACCTCATGACTCAGATGCCTTTGGAAGGTGTTACCCCAATGGTTCCTCCTGGAGGAGCTGGAATCGGCATGCACGTCATTCCGGTTGAAAAGGCAATTGAACACGAAAACAAGAGCGTATCAGTAGAACACATTTCTCATTGGCTGAAGAAGTATGACAAGTACTCAGTTGGTCAGTGTACATGCCGTAAGCAGCAGGCAATGCGTGGCGAAGGTTCAGGCGAGATCAATGGTGAATACTGCATGGGCGTTGGTGACATGGCAGAATACTGTGTTGACAAGGGCATGGGCCGTTACATCAGCTATGAAGAAGCCTTGGAATTACTGGAAAGATGTGAAAGACACGGTTTCGTACATCAGATCACAAATATCGATGGCGAAGACAAGATCGTTGCCATCTGTAACTGTGCTCCTGGCGTATGTAATGCCTTGAGAACATCACAGTTATATAACACACCTAACATGTCAGCTTCAGCTTACAGAGCACATGTCGATGCTGCAAAGTGCGTAGCCTGTGGCAAGTGCGTTGAAGTATGTCCGGTTGGTGCAGCCAAGTTAGGTCAGAAATTATGTACCAAGAACGGTCCGGTCAAGTATCCTGTAACACTGTTACCAGATGCTACAGCCTGGACACCAGATAACTGGAACAAGAATTACCGTGAAGATGCCAAGATCAACTGTTATGAAACAGGTACAGCACCTTGTAAGACAGCTTGCCCAGCTCACTTACCGATTCAGGGTTATGTTAAGATGGCTTCAGAAGGCAGATACATGGATGCCTTAAAGCTCATCAAGCAGGACAACCCATTCCCGGCAGTATGTGGCGCTATCTGTAACAGGAGATGTGAAGATGCTTGTACAAGAGGCACAATCGACCAGCCAATCGCCATCGATGAAATCAAGAAGTTCATCGCTGAACAGGAATTAAATGCTGAAACAAGATATGTTCCATTATGCGAAAACGGCGAAGGCAAGATGTGGGGCGATGATTACAAGATCGCTGTAATCGGTTCAGGTCCTGCAGGCTTGACTTGTGCATATTACTTAAGAGAAAACGGCTATAACGTAACTGTTTACGAAAAGGAAAACAGACTCGGTGGCATGTTAACTATTGGTATCCCATCATTCAGACTGCAGAAGAATGTCATTGAAGCAGAAATCGATGTATTACGTCAGATGGGTGTTGAATTCAAGATGGGTGTTGAAGTAGGTAAGGATGTTACTATTCAGCAGTTAAGAGAAGAAGGCTATAAGGGCTTCTATCTGGCAATCGGTGCTCAGGGCGGCAGATTAGCTGGTGTTCCTGGTGAAGATGCTGAAGGCGTCATTACAGGTGTTGACTTCTTAAGACAGGTTAACTTAGGCAAGGCTGACAAGCTTTATGGCGATGTTGTTGTCGTAGGTGGCGGTAACGTAGCTGTTGACGTAGCAAGAACAGCTGCCAGATTAACAAGCGGCAAGGTAACTATGTTGTGTCTGGAAGGCGAACATGAAATGCCTGCTGCTGATGATGAAGTAGCAGATGCCAAGGCAGAAGACATCGTTGTAAATAACGGTTGGGGTCCAAAGGAAGTCCTGACAGAAAACGGCAAGGTTGTCGGCGTAGTATTCAAGAAGTGTACAAGAGTTTACGATGAACAGCATCGTTTCGCTCCTGAATATGATGAAAATGAAACAATTACAGTACCATGTTCACATGTACTGTTAAGCATTGGTCAGTCAATCCAGTGGGGTAACTTATTAGACGGTACAGCTGTTGAACTCAACAGAAACGGTACAGCTAAGGCTGATGGCATTACATACCAGACAGCTGAAAAGGATATCTTCGTTGGCGGTGACGTATACACAGGTCCACGTTTCGCAATCGATGCAATCGCAGCAGGTAAGAAGGCTGCTGATTCACTGAACAGATTCGTTCATCCTGGTCAGTCATTGACAATTGCCAGAGACTTAAGAGAATTCAAGGAACTCAATAAGAATGACATCGTAATCGAAGAATACGATAACTCTAAGCGTCAGGTTCCAGGCAGCAAGGCTGTTAATCCAAGAAGCACATTCGATGATGTACGTCTGACATTAACTGAAGAACAGGTCAAGACCGAAGCCAAGAGATGCTTAGGCTGTGGTGCTTCAGTAGTAGACGTTAACAGATGTATCGGCTGTGGCTTATGTACAACCAAGTGTCAGTTTGATGCAATTCATCTGACAAGAGATGTACCTCATGCTTCAGACATGTACAGATGTGAGGATAAGATCATTCCGGCTGCCAAGTATGCAGCTAAGCGTGAAATCAAGATCCTGTTAAACAAGAACAAGTAATATGCATGAACTAGGTATAGTAATGCATGTTGCCAAGACCCTTGATGAGGTTGCCGAAGAAAACCATCTTACCAAGATCGGTTCAGTAACCTTGCAGATTGGTGAAGTATCAGGCATTCTGACTGATTACTTCATCGATTGCTGGGATTACTTCAAGGTTAAGCATCCTGTCTTAAAGGAATGTGTGATGAAGCTTGAAATGATCAACGCAGTAACATTCTGTGAAGACTGCAAGCAGGAATATGAAACCGTTAAATACGGTCGCATATGTCCACATTGTGGCAGTGAGCACACATACCTTGTGCAGGGCAATGAATGCACCATCAAGGAAATAGAAGCAAGTGATGGATGAAAGCAGCGTCAGGTAAGTCCTGACGCTGCTTTTTAATGTGCGCTAAGAGTTTCTCTAATTATTGTTTAAGGCTTCCAGAATGAATTCAGCAAATGCCTTACTGCCGGTATCGTTAAAGTGAATACGGTCTGGAGTGAAGTATTCAGGATTTTCCTGATACTTGTTTTCCCAAGACAACAGGTTAACATCCGGGTAACCGGCAATTACAGAATCAATGTTCTTGTTTGTCTGATTATCCTTTAATACAGGTAACTTGATGAGAGTGATCTTACAGCCGCTTAATGAATCAAGTAAGCTGCGCAAAGTAGGAACATTAATTGTTTCATCATTACCGATGGCAATGAATACTCTTGAAGGCAGGGCATCATTGTCCTTTAAGGTCTGAATCTCACTTAAGACATTTTCATAATTCAAGTCTTCACCAGCTATCATGTAAAGCTCTTCAAGAGAACTCTTCAGATAGTCAACACTTGTCAACATGAAGCCATCGCCAATGCCCATGACCTGCTTTTCCTTTTCTTCAGCCAGTTTTCTTTGTAACAGGTCCTTGGAAATTGATTCCAAGACATAGTTGGCATAAGCGCTTCTGCCATCTGGTGTAAGATGAATGCCATCGTAATAGAAGTATTCATCATGATCTGCAGAGTAAACTTCCCAGTCCAGAACCGTAACATTATCATGTTCTTCACCAAGACTTCTGATCATTTCATTATTTGGGAACTGCCAGTCATTGGTAATGGTCAGCCAGTATATGTATCTGTCGCCGCACATCTCAATGATTTCCTCACAGGTTGATTTTGGCATTCTGGAGTTTGTTCCGATGCCGATAACAACCGGGTTACCAAGAGTGCCGTCAGCGCTTCTTTCTTCAACGATGCTGTAAAGAGCATAATATGATCTGTTCTGCTTTGCATCAAAGTCACCGTTCGGGAAGGTTTCATATAAGTTGTATACTGCACCAAGCATTACAGAATCACCAATGCCTGTTACCGGTAAGTTAGCTGCGTCCACGACTTCTGCCATAGCTACAGGGTCATTCATCATTTCCATTTCACGCTGTCTTTTTTCCAGGTATTCCTGCTGCATCTTTTCCTGTAATTCAGCGCTTTCTGCCAGTTCCTTTTCCAGATTAGCCATTTCTTCAGTATAGTCAGGAGCGTTGTAGATGTCCTGGCCGCCAAAGAAACTAACGACAAGGAATGGAATCAGAACGGCTACCTTTAAGACGTTCATTATTATTTCCTTCTTATCCTTTTTGAACTTGAAACTCAAGGCAAAGTGCAAGAGGGTAGATAAGACGATTACTACAACTACATAGTATATTTTAATGTTCGTATTGAAGTCAGTTAACGCTGTTGCAAAGAACAGCAATGGGTAATGAGTAAGGTATACTTCATAACTTATTGAGGAAACTGCCTTTGTGACAGGATTTCTCAAAGTATGGTAAACATTGTAATTCTCATTGGTACACAGTGAAATGATCAATAAGGTCAACAATGATGAAAGTACGAAACTGTATTTATATAACGGAGATGTTTCCGAAATACTCAAGAACATGTAACATAACAGGCCTGTTTCAATGATGAACAGTAACTCGGTAGTTACCTTGAACTGTAGTACCGGTAAGGTCAGACGTTTCTTATCATGTAATATGGCTAATGTCATGCCCATCAGTATTGAGAATACTCTGGCATCGGTACCGAAGTAGATGCGCATTTCACTGACCGGTGGATTGAGTGACATGAGATATGGCATTACCATCATGGCTATTACCGTGAGCAGACAGAATGGTAACCAGGTCAGCCAGAAGTTTGCCTTGTTTCTGATCAATGAATAGATCTTGTATACAAATGGCAATACCAGTTCAACCTGTAATAACATTGAGATGTACCACATGTGAGTGAACGGGGAATTGGTGACTCTGGAGAAATAAGACTGTCCGGCTGATATCTGCCACCAGTTGTTATAAGCACCAAGTACACTTAATGTTTCCGGTCTTTCATTCAGCCAGATGATGTCCTTGGCATATCTTAAGCCGAATATCGTCAGGGCTGTTACGATCACTAACGGTAAGTATAATCTGATGATTCTCTTACCAAAGTGCTTGATGATCGAGAAGTGCTCCTTATGGTTATTTGAAGCCACAAATAAATAGCCGTGCAATACCAGGAAAACACATACCGCCAGATAACCGCCGGGCAGTGTTTCAGGACTGATGTGATAAATCAGTACGGCTACCGTGCTTATTATTCTCAAGATGTCTAGACCATAAAGGTATTTATCGTTCTTTTCCATAAGGAAGTCCCCCAGAATTCATACTTATATATTAATACTAATGATATTTCTTTTGCTTGGCAAACACATAATGTCTGAACAAAAATAAAACCAGCATTTCAGCTGGAAATAGTTACAATGGGGCGGTTGACGAGACTCGAACTCGCGAAATGCTGGAGCCACAATCCAGTGTGTTAACCAACTTCACCACAACCGCCATGCTTGATTATTTTATACTATTTATTTTGTTTTGTAAACCACTGTTTGAATTGTAAATTAAAGATTAAGGTTATATAATTTATCCGTAAGGAGATTTGGATATTATATGAGTGAAAAGATTTTAGTTGAAACAAGTGCAAGACATGTACATGTAACAAAGGAACATCTCGAAGCCTTATTCGGCCAGGGATATGAATTAACAGTTAAGAAGGAATTATCTCAGCCTGGTCAGTTCGCAAGTAACGAAAAGGTTACTGTAAAGGGACCAAAGGGTGAGTTAAAGTGTTCTATCTTAGGGCCATGCCGTCCAGAGACACAGGTTGAAGTTTCTTTAACAGAAGCAAGACAGTTAGGCATCGCTGCATTAGTCAGAGAAAGCGGTGATTTGGAAGGAACAAACGGCTGCACATTAGTTGGTCCTGCAGGTGAAGTAGTCATCGAAAAGGGTGTTATCGCTGCTAAGCGTCATGTCCACATGACACCAGAGGATGCAGAACATTTCGGTTGTGAAAATGGCCAGATCGTTTGTGTTCAGGTTGAAGGGAATAACGGCAGAGCCCTGACATTTGGTGACGTTGTCGTAAGAGTATCTCCTAAGTACAAACTCGCAATGCACATTGATACAGATGAATCAAATGCATCTGGTGCACCATCAGAAGGCATTATCATTAAGTAATTAAAATCTGAGATGATAGGGAATACGATTTTCGTATTCCTTTTTTTGAGGTAAAAAAATGAAGGACATAATAGAAAGATTCATCAGTTACACTAAAATAAACACCATGTCATACGATGATGCCGGTAAGTGTCCAAGTTCAGATAATGAGTTCATCTTAGCCAGACAGCTGGAAGAAGAACTGAAGGGCATGAACCTGGAAAACGTTCACGTCGATGACAACTGTTTCGTATATGCAACCTTACCAGCCAACACTGATAAAAAGTGCAGTACAGTTGGCTTCCTTGCCCACATGGATACTTCCAATTCAGCAAGCGGGGAAAACGTAAAGGCCAGGATAATTGAAGACTACGATGGCAAGGATATTGAGTTAAGTGAAGGCATTTATACAACAGTGAAGGATTATCCTGACATTGCCAAGCTCAAGGGCAAGAGCATTATCGTTACTGACGGTACGACACTATTAGGTGCCGATGACAAGGCAGGAATAGCCATCATCATGGATGCCTTACAGAAACTTGTTGCTCATCCTGAAATAAAACACGGAACCATCAGAGTCTGCTTCACTCCTGATGAAGAAACAGGCAGCGGCATTCATAACATCAATAAGGAAGACTTTGACTGTGACTTCGCCTATACGGTTGATGGTGGCGAGGTTAGTGAAGTTACCTATGAAAACTTCAACGCAGCCAGTGCCGTGGTTAATTTCCAGGGTAACAGCATTCATCCTGGTGATGCCAAAGGCAAGATGATCAATGCCTTGCAGCTGGCAATGGATTTCCATGGCCAGTTACCGGTATTTGCCAGACCGGAACACACTGAAGGCAGAGAAGGCTTTAACCATCTGGTAAGCTTACAGGGTGAAGTTGAAAAGGCAACCGCAGTTTACATCATCCGTAATCATGATGCTGAACTGCTGGAAAAACAGAAGAAACAGTTTGAAATCATTGCCGATTACATGAACAAAATGTATGGGCGAGAAGTTGTAAAGCTGAACATTCGTAATACATATCGCAACATGAAGGAGATGTTTGCTGATAAAATGTATATAATAGATGTAGTAAGTGATACCTTAAGTGAACTGGGCATTACTCCTTCCTATTCGCCAATCAGAGGCGGCACGGATGGGGCACAGTTAACTTACATGGGAATACCAACTCCTAATCTGGGAACCGGTGGAATGTTCTACCATGGCAACCATGAGCTTGTCTGCATTGATGACATGAAGACAATGTCAGAGGTGGTATTTAACTTAATACAGAACATAGAGAAAAGAGGGTTATAAATGATTATTCAAAGTAAGAGAGTTTGGATCGCAAATGGTTTCATTCCAGCACAGCTGGAGATCAATGACGGAAAGATCACAAGGATCTATGACTATGACAGCCAGAAGGCTGATGAAGATTATGGTGAGTTAAGAATCGTTCCTGGCTTCATTGATGTTCACTCTCATGGTGCTTAGGGTTTTGATACAAACGACGGTGATGAAGAAGGCTTAAGAAACTGGACGAAGAGACTGCCTATCGATGAAGGCGTTACGGCTTATCAGCCAACCACAATTACCCAGAGTGTAGAAGTACTGGAAAATGCCTTGAGAAATGTTGTAAAGGTCGTTGAAAGCGGCTATGAAGGTGCTGAGATCTTAGGCATCCACTTTGAAGGACCATATCTTGATCAGAAGTTTAAGGGTGCTCAGCCTGAAGAATACATTCTGGACGCTGATGTCGAACAGTTCAAGCACTATCAGGAAGTAGCTCATGGCTTGATTCATTACATTACTTTAGCTCCAGAACACGACAAGGACTTCGCCTTGACGAGATGGTGTGCTGAAAACGGTGTAGTTGTTTCAATGGGTCACAGTGCTGCTACTTATGAACAGGCATTGATGGGTGTTGCAAACGGTGCCAAGACAATGACACATGTATACAATGGCATGACAGGCTATAACCACAGAGCATTGGGCTTAGTTGGTGCAGCCTTCAGATTCAGAGACGTATATGGTGAAATCATCGCTGACGGTAACCATTCTACAGTTGATGCCTTGAATAACTATTACAACATCAAAGGACGTGATTACGCAGTCATGATCTCTGACTCCTTAAGACCAAAGGGATTACCACAGGGTGATTATACAAGCGGCGGCATGAAGATCAGAGTATACCCTGACGGCAGTGCTCACTTAGTACCACAGGGTAACTTAGCCGGTTCAACCTTAAGACTCAACAAGGGCTTACAGGTACTGGTAGAAAAGGCAATGGTACCATTTGATGCAGCACTAAATTCATGTACCAAGAACCCTGCTGCTTTATTAGGCGTTGATGACAGAAAAGGCAGATTAGGTGTTGGTTATGATGCCGATATCGTTGTTCTTGAAGACAACTATGATATCCATCAGACCTATGTAAAGGGCAGACCTGTTAAATAATCAGATAAAAAAGTGATTGAAAAATCACTTTTTTTTGTTTTTCATTGTAATATTTAAGTAAGAATACTGTCATATATGGTGAAGGAGATAAAAGTGAAAGATGAGGAAATCGTAGAGCTATACTGGCAGAGAAATGAGCTGGCAATAGAAGAAACAAGCAGAAAATACGAAAACTACTGCTACACCATTTCCTACAACATACTGAACGATCCTGAGGATTGCAAG
>JAFRLB010000102.1 GCA_017431405.1 Erysipelotrichaceae bacterium
GTTCATCCTGAGCCAGGATCAAACTCTCCGTTTGATTTATTATAGCTCTTTATTTTTTTCCTAATTTCTTGCGTTCGCTTAGTACTATCTTTGTTTTCCGTACTTCCGAAACTCGTTTTAATTGACGTTTGTTTCTGTTTGTTTCTCAAAGAACGATTCCCTCATTTTGAGGAATTTCGCCCGCGCTCTTTTCGGCGCGTGCTTTAATATACTACATCACCAACCCACCCTTGTCAACAACTTTTTTCAAAAAAATTTCAATATTTTTTAAACCTCATTTTGGGCCTTATTTTAAAGGCTTTTTTGGCATTTACAAAATAAAAGGACCACATGGTCCTAAATAATTTTTTTGTTTTTATAGCCTAAAATTTTGCCGATTTTTACCGGTTTTGCATCAGGGAATTTTTTCTTCAATTGCTTAAGCATTCTGTCGAACGATTCTTCCGGTGTGCGCTTGTAAACTTTAGTTCTGAATGACTTGCCAAGATATAATTCAGGAGTAGTATATCTGGCTAAGCCCCAGCCATAAGGTTCACCATTCTTTCCGGTTTCATACTCAAAGTCACAGGTAATGGCATATGTCTGCATCTGCAGTCTGGTCATGATCGTATCAAAACCACCCTTGCCTTCCTTGCCCCAGTATCCTGTTCTTTGTCTTATTACCTTAGATATTACCGACTTCTGCTTAATGAGTTCCTCATAGATGTTCTTATCAACCATTTCAACCTTGAGGCCATCATCTTCTCTGGAATCAAAGTCATAGCCATCTCTTCTGAAATTGGCAAAGTCAGGGAACCACTTTGTCGAAATGAAACCGGCCTTGCCATTAAAGAACTTGCCATAGACACAGTTTCCCATTCTTAAAACCGGTCCCTTCCATTCCCATGGCCCTTCCTGCTTGGTAAACCAGATCTCTACAGGAGTATGTTCCTCTATTGAGAATCCTTCTACCTCGTTGGCAAAAAAAGGCAGAAAGCCGATATCCTGTACGGCATTATAAATGTCTTCTGCGCTTCTTATTACCCAGTTCATTATCAAAACTTCCTGCCTATCAGAATTATGATCAGTATTGATATGGCCGTCATGAGTAACGGTACTAATAGTTTCAGTTTCATAACCTAACCTCTTATACGGTTAAATTGTATCACACTTTTCTAATGGCATCCATTATCGTAATATGGCTGGCCTTATAGGCCGGATAGATGCCGCATAACCCTCCTGTCACAAGTAGCTTCACTATATCTGATAAGCACTGATAGTAATCTATTCTGATGCTCATTAAACCAGACAGATTAATTATTCCGGCAAAGCCTATTATTAATATCCATCCAACTAATGTACCCAGCGTAAAGACAATGAAACTTTCCAACAGGAATTCCAGATAGATGTCATTATCGCCGGCTCCCATGGCTTTCTTAATGCCTATTTCATAGGTACGGGCTCTGATGTTCGACAACATGCTGTTGATCATGCCAATTAATGATACAAGTAAGCTAACAGAGGCAATGAACATTAAGACATTGCTGATCATCTCGGTAAGTAATGAAGTTGTATTTACTAACTGGCTTTGATTTATAAGAAGATAATTCCCTTCACCCAACACCTCATCAAGATAACCGTCAATGTATCTGCCATTATTAATGAAATAATATGTTCTGTTAACCACATTATTTCCAAAGTCATAACCTGAAGGTATTAATACACTTTCATTTACGTCCACAAACAGATTGTCATCTGATTCTTCCAATATGCCCTTAACTTTAAAACTTATTCCATTTATAGATACCTTATCACCAACTGAAGATACACCCAGTTTCTCTGAAGCCTTACTGCCCAATACTGTACAGTTATTGTTATATTGAATATCACTTTCATCAAGGAAACTTCCCTGTCTTAGCTGTAAGGAAAACATCCTGCCAAGATCTGCATCACAGCGTGCCACCACATGATCATCATTATTGTAGGAGAAATATACTGAGGCAGTTTCAATGTCAAATTCATTTATGAAATCTTCAAACCACTTATCATTGACATCATCACTGGAAAACATCTGTAACATCGTAACATTAAGGCCAAGATTACCTAACTGTTCATCAATGCTTTTAATGACATTGTCAGAAAGAATACTGACCATCAGAATCAGAAATACGGCCATGGCATTTGCCACGATGTTCAGATAGAACTGATGGCGGTGATACCAGATGTTACTTACTAACCACATGACCATTCTCCAACACTATCACTCTTTCAGCCTGAGAGGCTATTTTCTCATCATGAGTAACGATTACGACCGTTACGCCATAGTTTCTTAAGTCAGCCAGTAACTTAACTATGTTACTGGCATTCTTTCTGTCCAGGGCTCCTGTTGGCTCATCAGCTAAGACAACCTTTACCCCACTTACCAATGTCCGCGCTATTGCCACTCGCTGCTTCTGACCGCCAGACAACTGGTCCGGCCTGAAGTTTCCATAGCCCTTTAATCCAACCATGTTTAGCTGTTTATCCAGAAAGCTCTTATCAATGTTTTTCTTCTGATATATTAACGGTAACCTGATGTTTTCATAGACATTAAGATAGGGCAATAAGTGGAACTCCTGAAAGATCATTCCAACTTCATTGCGGAAGAAGTCTGTCATCATTTTTGAATCAAAGTCATTTACCACCTTATTATCATATAAATAAAGCCCTTCATCACATTTCGTATAACCGGCCATTATGTTTAACAAGGTAGTCTTGCCACTGCCACTGTGACCGGTAATGGCCGTAAAGCTGTTATCCTTTATATCAATACTGACTTTATCCAGTGCCTTGACAACAGTATCACCCACAACATAGTTCTTACATATGTCAATTAACCTGATCATCTTCCAGCACCTTTCTGATGGTTTCGTTAATGATGCAGACACTTTTACCTTCCAGGTTTACTCCTTCGATGACTGCGTTATTCTCATCACTTCCTCTTACATTTACCTTTATTAAATACTTACCAGTTTCATCAGGTTCACTTAGCCATTGGCCATCAAGAAGATAATAACCGTTAACTGTTTCATAGATGGCTCTCTTATCTACCAGTAAGACATTATCCAGGCTGTTCAGTGAAATTGTGACATTACCCTGCTGGTTCAGTTTCAGGTTTTCAAGCGTATCAAAACTGAATATAACTTCATATACGGTATCACCATCTCTTCTTATGCCATAATCCTTCTTGCCGGTGACGGTAATCAGATAATCCTTACTGTCTGTAGTGAAGAGATGCTGACTGTTAAGAGATATCTGATCGTAATATTTTTCCTTTAATAAAACTGTAAGGTAGTAACTGCTGTCATATATCTGGACACTGTCAGCGGTAATGGCATACAGATAGCCATCTATTTCACTCTTAAGTTCCTTTTCATTACCTTCAGGATCCTTATACTTAAGGATCACGTCATCCTTATGCAGATAATCAGTTTCCTTATAGTTAACACTGCTGATCATGCCATTGTAAAAGAAACTGTGCAGATTACTGGTCACAGTCCCATAAGTCTTATAATTCCTTTGAAATGAACCCAGACTGACCTGGGTAACCTCCATGTTATCCAACAGAATGTTATTGCCAATATGAGTCAATGCCGTTAATACTGCCAGTATGGCAATCAGAACAATGGCTCCTATTATTAGTCTTTTCTTTTTCACAGCCTTATTCCTCCATTTACCTATATTGTTAATAAGGCTGTTTACCTAATAAAAAACTGCCGAAGCAGTTTAATATGGTTTCTGATTGAAATTTCCGATGACTCTTTCTGAGTCCATGATGTTTACGAAAGCCTTAGGATCGACCCTCATGATCAGGTTAATAAAATCCTGTTCTTCATATTTACCGACAACGGTATACAGAACATTCTTGTTCTGATGTGAGTAACCGCCTACCCCGGTAAAGTGAGTAACGGAATGGTTGTACTTTTCATATACTGCCTGTCGTATTTCTTCAGGCTTATCAGTAATGATGATGAAGCAGGAACGTTTGTAACGGCTGTCATAAATGTCCAAAACCTGCGTCTGTACATATTGGAAGATGATTGAGTAAAGTGAAATATCCCAACCATACATCAAGCCGGTAACGATCAGCATGGCTGCGTTAAAGGCAAAGATGGTGTTCCACATTGACTTCTGTTTCTTTTTAGCATAGTAAATGCCAACGAAGTCGGTACCGCCACCGCAGCCTCCTGCCAATAGCATCAAGGCACCTGATATGCCACCTAAGATACCGCCGAATACACTTATTAAAAGAATATCATCAGTTACATAAATGGTTGGTATTAATTCAACAAACAAGCTTGTTGCGACGACATCGACCAATGAGACATAAGTAAACTTACGGCCAACGGCGTTGAATACCAGCAGGGTACAAGGTATGTTGAACAGCAGGTAAACAAAGCTGTAATTAAGCTTTATGTTAAATGATGTTTCGGCTATTCTGACGATCATGAGTGACAAGCCGGAAAAACCGCCTGGCACCAATGCTCCTGCCGCAACGAATGAGTTAATGTTTATGGCAGCTACCAAACCGGCCAAGATGGCCAGGATGACCCTTACAACGATATTACTGGTCAGATTCTTCATGTGCAACAACCTCTTCAGCTTCTTCTAATTCTACATTATCTATTTTTTTAAATTGATTTACAATCTTTTTCGCTGTAATGTCAAAAGATTGTACGTCGCCGGCTGTTTTTTCGAAGTCGCGGGCTATTGTGTTCCATCTTTCAGAGAAGCGATTGAATTCATTTGCCAGTTTCTTAAGCTCCTGCTGCATTTCTCCAACTTTTTCATTTCTTGCCTGGCCTAGATAAATAGCTTTTATAGCTGTAATGTAGGCCATTAAAGTCGTTGGTGAAACAATGTAGACATGACACTTGTATGAATATTCAATTACATCAGGATAATGGCCATACAGTTCAGCGAACACGGCTTCGGCCGGTATGAACATGTAGGCAAATTCACTTGTTTCTTCAGCAGTAACATATTTGGTCGCAATGTCCTTAATGTGCTTTATGCAGTCATTCTTGAAATGCTTGCGGGCAATTTCCTGCTGCTGTTTGTTATAGTCCTGATTATACATGCGGTTATAGTTTTCAAGTGGAAACTTGGAATCTACCGGAATCAGTCCCAGTGGCTTAGGTGCCACGATTACGGCGTCAACGATGTTCCCATTGGAAAGCTTATACTGCTTATGGAATCTTTCATCATTTACCCCAAAGGAGTTTTCCAGAATGGAATATAACTCTACTTCCCCGAACATGCCTCTGGTCTTCTTATCAGTAAGAATGTTCTGCAAGGAAGTAATGTCCTTTGATAATTCAGTCAGATTCTGCTGGTTTTCCTGAAGTCTGGCCATCTGAACAAGAACATCAGAAAAGGCCTGGTTAGTCTTTTCCATGTTGACTCTCAGGTTTTCATTGACATTGGTTTCAATGTTACTCATGCGGTTGACTGTATATTCATTATAGGAATTAATGTCGTTTTTGATCGCATTGGTAATATTGAGCTGGAAATCACTCATTTCCTTAGTTATGTCAAGATGCAGGTCATGGATCTGCTGCTGGGTAGTCTGTAACATCTTGTTACGGGAACTGTTCACCACAAAAACAACCACTACTATTACCAAAGCAAATAATAAACCTAATATTATAAGCAGTGCCTGATTATCTGACAGCATTCTACCATCTCCTTCACATCCACCCCATTATAACACAAAAGAGCCTTTATCTAGGCTCTCGCTTATCTCTCTTATTAATGATTATTCGCAACCGTTACAGCCTGAGCAACAAGACTTTTCTCTTGGCTTTTCATATGGTGTTGTATCGATTACGATGCACTCGATTTCAACCTGAGCCCCCTTTGGTAAGGCTCCTACCTGTACGGCACTTCTGGCCGGGTATGGTTCATCAAAGTACTGAGCATATACTTCATTCATTTCAGCGAAGTTATTCATGTCAGTTAAGAATACCGTTGTCTTCATGATGTGTCTTGTTTCCAGACCCAGTTCATCAAGAATGGCAATGATGTTCTGCATGACCTGATGAGTCTGCTGGCCGATTGAACCATGAACCATTTCATTGGTTGCAGGATCTACCGGGATCTGACCTGACAGGAATACAAAGTCACCTAATTTAACTGCCGGTGAATATGGACCTATGGCTGCCGGTGCGTTGGCAGGCTTGATAGCTTTTACAAACATTATTATTTATCCTCCAGTCTTTCAAACTTGTTAATACTGTAATAATCAGCTTCTTCTTTCAAATGTCTGGCGGTAACGCTGATGCTGAAGGCATGAAAAAGAAGGCCTACGATGGCCACTAAGATCAATATTACTGAAAAAACTGACATTATGTCATTAATGCTTTCTAACATCAATACTACCTCTTGACTCTATTAAGATACTATTAATAATACTTATCTTCAAGCAATATACCTTACCATTTGCCGTCTTCCAGGAAGCTTGCTCCCTTTTGGACTTCGTCGGTTGAAAGATTTGGATAACCTAACTGACGTAACACTTCATATACCATTATGGCAACGGTATTGGAAAGATTCAGACTTCTGGCTTCAGGCATCATCGGCACTCTGACACAATGATCAAGATGGTCAAACAGGATCTGTTTAGGGATTCCCGTTGACTCCCTGCCAAATACCAGATAGATATCTCCATTACATTCAGTATAGTCAAACTTATCCTGAGACTTATGACCGTATCTGGTCAGAAAGAACATGTTTTCCGGCTTACAGGAATCTAAGAAGTCCTGCCAGTTAAGATGTTCATGAATGCTGGCCTTGTCAATGTAGTCCATTCCAGCTCTCTGCAAATGCTTCTCATTAAAGACAAAGCCATATGGTTTTATTAAATGCAGTTCACTGCCGGTAGCCATCGCTGTTCTGATGATGTTACCGGTGTTCTGCGGGATTTCCGGTTCATACAATACAATGTGGATCATACATTACCCTTTCTTAACTTCCTGTTCTCACTAATTATGAAGAAGGCACATAAGCCAATCATCACTAAGGCAATCAGTATTGCACAGTTACGGAAAAACTCTTCCGGTAAGACGTTGATTATTTCATCTTCATATGGATCAAAGATCCAGTTGGTCTTACCTGGGAAGAAGATGTGGTGGAATGTGATAAAGGCCTTATTAAAATCAATGGCACACAAGAAGCCCAGCAGAACTGTTACGACTAACAAAAGCACTGAGCCGTTATAGCGTGGCGTATGAATCTTATAGTCGGGCTTAATGCCTTTCTTTGAAAGTATCCGGGCGATTACTAAAATGACCGTGGAAACTATCAGAACGATGAAATCCAGTCTGAACAGTACGGTTACATCCGCAAAGTGAGCCTTCCCGCTTTCAGAATACTTCATTACACCGGTAGAAAACTCCTTGCCGAAAACACATGAGTCCATCATTTCATCATAGGCCTGCTTGATTTCAGTTTCAGTAAAGCCACTGTATTCAACCAGGTGCATTGGTTTGATGTGCCAGTAAAAAAACGGTCTGAACAGTAATGGAACCGCAATTGAGAATGCCAAGATGAAAGCCATCCAGTTAACTGACAGTATCCAGTTGAGTATCCTGCTTCTTTTCATTTATTCTTCCTCTTCAGGATGTCCCTTTAAGTATTCCAGTAACATTCTTGTGGCCTTGCCACGGTGTGATACTGAATTCTTATCATCAGGTGATAATTCTGCGCTTGTCTTGCCAAACTGCGGAACGATGAAAATAGGGTCATAGCCAAAGCCATTGTTGCCTCTTAATTCATCAGCTATTTCACCTTCCATGATTCCTTCAAAAACATGCTCTTTGCCTTCATGATCGATCAGGGCAATTGCACAGGTAAACCAGGCATAGCGGTCAGTTTTATCCTTCAGTCTTTCAATGATCGTATGATTCTTATAGTCATAGTCATGACCTTCCAGATATCTTGCTGAATAGATGCCTGGCTCGCCATTTAACGCTCTGATTGATAAACCTGAATCATCTGCTATGGTCATCATCTTTATCCTGTCATGGACGCTTCTGGCCTTTATGAGGGCATTTTCTGCGAAGGTCGTCCCTGTTTCCTCAGGATCAACATGTTCTATTTCACTTAAGTCATGAACCTTGTAACCTAAAGGTTCAAGCATTTCTCTGTATTCTCTTGTCTTATTCTTATTGCCGGTGGCAATCATGATTTCCTTCATACTATACTTCCATAGGATACTTTCTTTCCAGATATTCAGCGGTGAAGTCTACGGCTTCAGCCAGTCTGAACAGCTTGCAGTCACTGTGTCCTACCTTTCCTTCCCTGACCATATTATTTAATTCCATTTTCCTGCCAATTTCAACAAATTCATCTGAATCCAGGGCAAGATCAAGATATTTTACCCATTTACGGTAGCCGTTTTCCTCAATTGCGCCACCTTGCAAGATCACCTGGCGGGCATTTGATCTGTATTCACCCAGGTGCATGGCCGTACAGCGGTCAAAGTCAACGCCCATTAGAAGAACATAACTTGGCAACTGATACATCTGGCCTAACGGTGATTCTTCCGATAAGGCATAGTCAAGAGACTGCTTCTGAGTAATTAACTTACCGTATTTCCCATAAGTAACAAAGGCACAGCTTGGATGATATGACCGGTATGCTCCAGGCCTTCTGTTCAGGTTTTCCGCAATAGCACCCATATTAGAAATATCAGATTCATCAGGCTTAAAAGCCGGCATGCTTTCTCTGACCTTTTTCCACAGGCTTCTATCAACCGGAGGATTTTCCCAGAATGAAGGTTCGGTATTCTCGCTGGCCTGGATCGGCATAACTACCGTACCATCAAAGCCTACCACATCAATCAAGGCATCTACTACCGTCTGGGCCCCACCGATGACATAACCAAGAGAGCGCATTGAAGCGTGGACTTCCAATACCATTCCTTCAAGGACACCCAGCTGTCTTAAACCGTTAACGATGTCAGTTTTTGTTACGACTTCTCTTACCAGTTCCTTATTGGATGAACTCATATTTCTCTAACCACCTTACCATTTCATCGTGATCCACGACACCTTCCTTCATGTCTACGCTTCTGCCTTCCAAGACAATGTAGATGGATGGTGTCAGATCAAGTTTATAAAAATAGTTATAAATGATATCCTTTACGCCTTCTGATTCATAGTCATCAGCTGGAAAATAATAGAAAGTCAGTTCATTTTCATCTACCAGCTGTTTGACGATTGGATCAAATCTTTCGCATGATTCACAGGTTTCCGTACCGGCAAAAACGACAAAGGTCTCACCGTTGTCAAACATTTCCTTTAGTTTCTTTTCATTTACGGTAGTGATCTTACCCATCTTGCCGTTGTAATTGCGGTTATAACCGCCAGCACAACCAGCTAAGGCAAGTAACATTACCATTAACACTGTCAGTATCTTTTTCATTTGTGCTCCTGTATATCAAGCTTTGCCAGTCTGGCATTTTCCTTAACTTCCTTAAAGTTATTTTCCAGTAATTCACTGCTCATGTCCGGGTTGACGGTTTCCTGACTGCCTAAGGTTATGCGGCTTGAAGCCATCGCATAGAACAGGGAATCCAGGAATGTTTTCTCATGATACTGACCATAGATGTAGCCGGCCATGAAACTGTCTCCGGCACCGGTTGTACTTACTACTTCCGTAGGAATGTTTTCGATCAGATATGAATCTTCCCCGTCAGAAGCTATTACACCCTTTTCACCCATGGAAATGACAATGTTTTCTACCCCGCGCTCCAAGAAGTAACGCAGATTTTCAATGCAGCCGGAAATACTGGTGCATTCGATACCTGTCATGTGAGCTGCTTCAATGTGATTTGGTTTCAGAAAATAAAGATTTTCCAGAAACGGTATGATCTTAACTGCCTTAGTCGTTGAAATAGGATCAACGAAGACGTTGTTATGACAGCTGTTGATCAGTTTAGCGATCTGTTCTTCCGTCAGATTGGTATCAAGTACGACCAGATCATTATATTCACTGTTCTTCAATACCTTGCATACTTCATCAACATCAAGGTGTGACAATATCTCCATGTCAGATACCGCAACGTTCATTTCCCCATCCGGCTGAACGATTGCCACATACAGTGATGTAGAGTATTCATCAAAATACTGACAATGATCCAGGTGCAGTTCACTGCTCAGGCAATGATTTTTAACCTGTTTGCCAAATGCATCATTGCTCAGAGCAGTCACAAAATCAACGTAACAGCCCATCTTGGCTAAATTACAGGCAATGTTATGAGCAACACCGCCAAAAGAATAGGAAACATGTCCCGGATTGGAATCTGCCGGAACTACTTCATTAAATGAACGGGCCAGTACATCTACGTTTGCCCCACCAACAACATATATCTTTTTCATAAACTACTTCCTTACCAGTAATGCATCAAATTCTCTGCTTAATTGATATTCAAGACGGGCTATTTCCTTGTCCGTCATATCTCTTTCCTTGGCAGGATGGGTGTTAACGGTACCTTCATGTACATTAACGATCTTCCCTTCCTGAACATAGAATATTGAAGGAACCCATAATACCGGCTTGTCATCTTCATAGGTCACATATTCCTTGGCCAGATCCAGTAACTTATCCAGTCCCTCGGTATCAGAGGCAATCTCTTCACTCAGAGAATTAAGGTAATATACCTGCATTTCCTTATCATTAATGATCATGTCCAAAACAGGCATTAACCCTTCACACCATGGGCAGCCAACGTGTGACAAGACAACGATGAATGTCTTCTTTTCATCCATTAACTCAAACATCTTATCGAGATTAAGATAATGGAAGTTTTCGGTTTCTAACCCATAGCCTGACATGTCCATTACTTCTGTTTCGGGCTGATCATATTCAACGCTTTTATTTCCACAGCCCGCCAGCATGAGCAGGCTGAGTAAAATTACCATAAACTTTTTCATACTTCTATATTATCACAATTTGCTGTTTTTTATCATTTACCATTGACAGACTGCCCTGTAACCTCTATAATCATAATTGTAGTTAGCCAATGCTAACTACAGTCATATATTTGTCTTATTCTTTCCTTGTCGCTTTTGAACATAACAAAAGTAATGATAAATCCCACACTGGCATGTGGGATTTTATCTATTTATATGTCTTTTCTTATTTTTAAGCTCTTTTCTTCGCCATCGATTGTATAGCTGATCACATCGCCGCTCTTCTTATGGACTAAGTGAACATTTTTGGCACTTTCCCTTAGCTTAACGATTTCCTTGAATTCCTTTATCTTCTTTTCATCGTAGTTAGCCGGGTTATCACTGGTCAATAATATGCCATCCATTAAGGCACCGACACTGTAAAGATATTTCTTTTCAGCCGGTGTTAACTCAATGTTATCTTCTCTTAAGAAGAATACATCAGGGTCATTGATCCAGGCTCTGTTATTCAACTGACGGCGATACAGGGTATTGTCAATTGAGTGACTTGTAGAAACTCTTTCCCTGTGAGCATACTGCATGATTTTCTTATCGTTCCAGTCAAGCGAAACGTCACAGCCGATTCTACAGTAGTCAACCAAGCCAAATGCCGGCATCAGAGGTACGCCACAGCCTAAGATCAGCTTATCCTTACATACTTCTCTTAAAAGTTTCATGGCATCGATCATCTTGCCAGCTCTGCTTCTGGTCTTTGACGGGAATGGTGCAGCGGCATATAGGAAGTCCAGCTTAACAAGGTCAAAGCCCCATTCATCAAATACTCTCTTGAATACTTTTATGATGTGCTTGACTACTTCCGGATTATCCAGATCAAGAGAATAGAAACCGCCCCAGTTTGAACCGTTTAACCAATTCTTGCCATTTACCTTTAACAGCCAGTCCTGATGTTTCTGATAGATCTCTGACTTCTTGGTACAGACAAACGGTGCCAGCCAGATACCGGCTAAATATCCCTGTTCATGGATCTTGTCGCATACTGACTTCATGCCGTTAGGGAACTTGGTCTTATCAGGTTCAAGCCAGTCACCTACTGTTGGCTCCCAGCCATCATCAACCTGGAATAAGTTACCCTTAATTAGTACTTTCTTACAGCCTTCCAGATCTTCCAGAATGGTCTGTTCGCTGATGGCCTCATAACGGTTATACCAGCTTGAATATCCTACTAATCTCTTTACATGCGGTGGTTCAATGCCTAACTGCTTAAACCAGCCGTCAAATACTTCATCTTCGCTTCCTTCCTGATAATACAGGTCAAAGGCATGGAAACTGCCGTTCTGTTTCAAACCTTCGCAGTCTCTGGTGATCTCCAGCTTATTTGTCTTACAGCTGTAGCGGAAGATCGTATAACCAGGATCTTCATCAAGTGAGGCAAACAGTTTGAACTTGTCGCCATCACGGAAGTAGCAGTATGAGAAGCCATGGAAAATGCCCTTCTTTCTTTCATACTTTACAAAGTGATAATCGGCATATCTGTCCAGGGCAAATCTTCTTACCAGTACTCTTGGAAGTCTGGCAGGATAAATGGCATCCTGATCAGTATACTCAGGGCTCCAGCTCCAGGACTGATAACCGTTGAAATAGACCTTTTCACTCATTGGCACGGTCATTTCAGCCTTGCATCTGGTAATTGTTTCATCATTCATTTCAACCGTAATGTGGTTGACTCTCTCCAGTTCTGTTTCTCCTCTGGAATCATTAACTACCCACTTAAGTTTCATTTTATTCTATTCCTTTACTGTATATTCAATTACTACCGGTTCAAGTCCTTGAGCGGAAACGGTGAGTTTGCCCTTTCCAGCCTTGCCAACTGTTCTGACGAAGCTGCCTGTCATGCCGCCTTCAGCCGTAGCTGTATCAGGTCCGACTACTTCAATGTCACCTTCGGCAGTGAACTTGATCGGTAACTGAGCATATGGTGCAATGTTGTCATATTCATCAAGAACTCTGACTCTGATGGCTGCCATGTCATAGGTATCATTATCAGTTAATTCAGTGCTACTGTTCTTTACTTCCAGATGAAGCTTGCTGCTTGGACACAAGGTTCTTGAAACAACTACTTCACCATTCTTAATGCCGTCAAATCTCCAAACCGTGGCTTCCCCGCCCCAGTTACCGACGTACTTGCCAAATAATTCAACGCCATCAGAATATTTCAGTTTATACTTCACCATGGCATAACCCATCTTGGCCTTATCCTTCAGAGGCATTGAGTTAACGCCATGCTTGGCTGCTGATAACAGACAGTCATGTAAAAGTTTTTCTTTATCACCGGTAAAGCCTTCATTGGCTTCAAGTAACTTACCGATGGTATCATCGATCAGTAACGGTCCATGTTTCAACGCCTTGAATTCAGAATTCTTGAATTCCTTAACAAAGACATCATTCTTATATAACTTAACGCTGTCGGCGTTAGTGAATACGTAGAAGCTTCCGACGTTGCCGCCTGGATAGTCACCGATATCCATTGAGGTACCTACTTCCAGAACATTGTTTACATCACCCTGTGAAGCATAAACACTGCTGGCAAGCTTTGGATTTCTGAAGGCATCCATTACGCCATGGTAACAGACCCTATCGCCACTTCCGAAGTCCTTATGAGTAGGATAGTCGAACATGCACCACTGGAATACACCGGCATGTTCCCCACTGCCTAAAGCCGCATTCATGACTCTGGCATGTCTTAAGGCATGTTCCTGTCTTAATGACCACTTGTCAAATGACTTGGTTGGGAACATGTGACCGTTTGCTTCAGAAATCAGATATGACTTCTTCATGTCAGGAGTAATGTCCTTTTTCTTTCTGGCACCAGGATTGTTTCCGGTATGTGAGAAATCGTTAAAGGCATATACATCTTCTAATAATGAGCTCTTTTCCAGATATCTTACACCTGAAGTAGGTCTGGTCGTATCTAACTGGTGAGCGATCTGGTTAGTTGCAGTATAGAATTCATCATCATCCTGACTTTCATTGATTCTTACACCCCATAAGACGATTGAAGGATGATTACGGTACTGTAAGATCATTTCACGGACGTGCTGACAAGCGACTTTCTTCCATTCCAAATCACCGACATGCTGCCAGCCAGGTATTTCGGTAAATACCAGTAAACCCATCTCATCACAGGCATCAATGAAGGCCTGAGATTGTGGATAGTGAGAAGTTCTTACGGCATTACAGCACAGTTCTTCCTTTAGGATTCTGGCATCTTCAACCTGTAATGAATCACTTACGGCATAACCGACATATGGATAAGCCTGATGTCTGTCCAAGCCTCTCATGACCATTCTTACGCCATTGAGATAGAAGCCATCAGCCTTGAACTCGATTACTCTGAAACCGAATCTGGTACTTCTTACAGCGCCATTTTCCAGTTCAACTTCACAGATATACAGATTTGGATGATCAACATCCCATAAATCAGGATTTTCAACACTGAAGGTATGATCGTTTTCCTTTGTCTTTACGGCTCTTAAAACTGTACCGTCTTCCTTCCTGATGGTAATCGTCTTTTCCAGATTCTCATCCCCGTCAATGGTTGTCTTTACGTTAACGGTATTCAAACTTGGAGTTGAAACGAAAATGTCGGAAATGTAGTCCTTTTCCTGAATGTCCAGCCATACAGGTCTGTAAATGCCGCCATAGGTCAGATAGTCAATGACAAAGCCGAATGGTGGAATCGTTCCATTCTCGGTACTGTCAAGCTTAACCGCAACATCACATTTTTCACCAGGAACTACGTGGTTTGTTATTTCAACACGGAAAGCAGTATAACCGCCCTTATGAGTCTGTAACTCAATACCGTTAACATATACGGTAGCGATGTGAGCAGCCCCGTCAAACTGCAGGAAGACTCTCTTGCCTTCAGCCTTTTTAGGAACAGAGATCCTGCGTCTGTAACCGCTGATCATCTGGTAATCCTTTTCATTGATGTAGTGCTGAGGCAACATCTTTACAGTGTGAGGAATTCTCACTTTTTCATTCTTACCGTCTTTCCATCTCAGGAAACTCTCACTCCATTCAGGAGTAAACTCCCAGTTATTGTTCAAAGCTATCATAATCATTCTCCTTAATTCCATTAATTATTATGTTAACCATGCTGTCCAATGCGTCAGCATAGCTGATATCATTTTCTTCCAGTAAGCCGTCATTAATGAATGAACTGATGCTGGAGGCAACCATTGTCTTTAATATCGGTATTTCAACCTTTTTCAGATAGTGCTTACTTACTCCTTCATCAAGTAATTCAATGACCGGCTCCCAGCCTGCTTCCAGATAATACCTTACCCTTTCATATACCTGTGGATACTTTTCCTTTATGCCTTCAAGCTGTCTGAAATCAGTATTCATCATTTTGTCAGGCAAGATGATCATCACCTTCTTCAGTTTTTCATAAAACGGCAGATCTTCATTCAGAATGTTTTTCTTACGCTGATAGATTGCCGCAAAGGCAGCATCAGTCATTTCCAGTAATAACTCTTCCTTGCATGAAAAACAGACATATATAGTTTTCTTACTAATATGAATCTTTTCACATATGTCATCTAAGGTAAACTTAAGGCCTTTAGTGTCAAATAATTCACTGGCGACCTCTATTATCTGTTGTCTAAGTTCCATTATTCCTCCGGAAACTGAAACGTCCCTCTTCAGTTTCCATACTACCACAATATAACCTTAAACTCAATTACCATTTAATAGATTAACAGCGTAAAAAAACAGTTATTTACTAACTGCTCTTTCATCATATTCATTAATTATCCTTACGCCTGCTGATGTACCTATGCGGCTTACCCCGGCTTCCACATATGCCAGGGCATCGTCCAATGTTCTGATGCCGCCAGCTGCCTTGACCTTTACTTCATCACCGACATGTTGCTTCATCAGTCTTACATCTTCCAGGGTTGCTCCTGAAGTACCGAAACCGGTTGATGTCTTGATGAAATCAGGTTTTACCTTTTTGGCGATTTCACACATTTTTATCTTCTCTTCATCAGTAAGATAACAGTTTTCAAAGATGACCTTTGAAATGACACCATGCTTATGACAAACATCTACAATTCTTCTCATTTCATCTTCTACATAACCGTAGTTCTTTTCCTTCAGCTCGGTAATGTTAATGACATAGTCTATTTCATCTGCCCCATTCTTAATGGCATCTTCTGTTTCGTAGACTTTTGATTCGATGGATTGCTGGCCTAACGGGAAACCGATGGCGGCACCGGTATGAATGCCTGTACCCTTCAGATATTGGGAACATCTTTTTGACTGACCTGAATTAATGGCAACCATGGCAAAACCATACTTAACCGCTTCATCGCACAGCTTCTTCATGTCTGCATCACTGGCGAAGGCCTTTAAGTTAGTATGATCGATCATCTTGGCTAATTGTTCTCTTGTGATCATCAGCTATCTCCTATTCATTGTTTCCAAGCAGAAACAGCACGGCAAAATGCTTGAACTCAGCCACAAAGCCATCTTCAACTGTATAGAAGATTGTCCATGAACTATCCGGGCTCTGGCTTAACTCAAAGAACCTTTCATCTATGTCATATATTACCGGTACATCATTTGTTTCCTTTTCGATCCTGGTTCCAAGATCATCAAGACCATACCAGTTTCCTAATTTCTCCTCAAGTGAGCTGTTACTCTTTGTCAGCCAGTTCTTATCAAAGCTGATTTCACTTAGTTTTTCAATGGATTCAGCCAGATTTCCGCTTCTTAAGCCATAGGCCTGTACATAGCTGTAACTGATTCTGTCAGAAAACCTGCCGGCCATGTCCAGTAAACCATTAATATAGCCGATTTCATATCTGTATTCAGAAGGATAAATATCCTTGTCATCAGCGGACAGACTTTTCATGACTCTCTCTGCTTCAGCTACTTCATTTAAAAGATCAAACAGCCCATCTTCACTTAATACACCACGTTTTAAATCTTCAGGAAGTTTACCCTCTTCATCATCTTCAAAATCATTCAGCCATAAATTTGAAGCATAGTATTCCTCCAGACCCATGATCTTGTCCGTTACTTTTTCATAACTCTGAAGAGCGTCCTGCAGTTTTTCAACAGCTGCAGATGTCTCATCAAAATCAGTTTCCATTTTCATTATTCTTTCAATCTGGTTCATAAATGCACCTCTTCTTACCTTCATTATAGTTCAAAACCATAAAAAAGACAGACATGTCTTTGAAACACATCTGTCCTTAAAGCTATTTAAATGAAGGATTAGTCTTCGTCGTCTTCGATCTTAGCTTCAGCAACTACCTTATCAGTAACCATCTGAGGAGCGTATTCATATCTTACGAATTCCTGAACATATGAACCGTTACCCTGAGTCATTGAACGTAATTCTGTAGCGTAGTTAACCATTTCAGCCATTGGTACTTCAGCAACGATGACTGTTGTTTCATCATCGATGGCTCTGTTATCCATGATCATGCCTCTTCTCTTAGAGAAGTCACCATAGATGGTACCTACATATTCGCTAGGAATTGTAACTTCAGCCTTGATGATTGGTTCCAGTAATGCTGGCTTAGCCTTTGGCATGCCGGCCTTGTAAGCTAATCTTGCAGCACTCTTGAAGGCGATTTCCTTTGAGTCTACTGGATGGAATGAACCGTCGAATAATGTAGCCTTGACATGAACTACCTTGTAGCCTGCCAATACACCCTTGTTAATGCATTCTCTTAAGCCTGCTTCAACAGCTGGGACGTACTGCTTTGGAACAGCACCGCCGACAACGGCTTCTTCGAATACCATTTCTTCCTGGTCTTCGCATGGTTCAAATCTGATCCATACGTCACCATACTGGCCAGCGCCGCCTGTCTGTTTCTTATGCTTACCTTCAACTTCTACTGTTGAACGGATAGTTTCACGGTACTGTACCTTTGGTTCAGTTAATTCAACTTCAACCTTATATCTGTTCTTTAACTTGTTGACGATTACATCAATGTGCTGGTCACCGATACCGTATAATACAAGTTCTCTTGTTTCAGTATTGTTGACAACTTCACATGCTGGATCTTCATCATGGATCTTATTCAGACCGCTTGACATCTTGTCTTCATCGTTCTTTGTCTTTGGCCAGATTGCCTTGCCTAACATGCCGTGTGGGAATTCGATCTTTGGCAGGTTAAGTGGGTTAGCCTTTGTTGATAATGTATCGTTAGTATGTGTATACTGCAGTTTTAATAGTGCGCCGATGTCGCCAGCTTCCAGCTTTGTAACCTTTTCCTGGTTCTTGCCTCTGATGACTACGATTGAACCGATCTTTTCGTTTTCGTCAGCGTTCATGTTGTAAGCTGCAGTTTCAGCTGATAAGACACCTGATACTACCTTTACATATGAGATCTGAGCAAATGCATCGTTAACTGTCTTGAAGACGAATGCTGCGAATGGGCCGGCTGGATCTGTTGGTAATTCAACATCTTCACCCTTGGCGTTCTTAGCTGTATGAACGACCTTGTTAGCGTTTAATGCGTAGTCTACGATGGCATTTAATAATGTATCGATACCGACATACTTTGTAGCACTACCGCATAAGATAGGTCTGATTGTGTTATGACGTAAGCCGTGTCCTAAACCCTGAATGATTTCTTCATCAGTGAATGGTTCTTCCATGAAGAACTTTTCCATTAATGCATCATCAGTCATGGCGATTGCTTCACATAATACTGCATGACCGTCATCTACCTGTCCCTGTAAAGATGCTGGAATTTCAGCTTCCTTACCGTTGATGTATGCCTTCTTGGTAATGATGTTGACAACACCTGTTGCCTTGCCGTTTTCCATGATAGGAAGTGTTAATGGAACAGCCTTGCATCTCTTTTCCAGATCTGCAACTACCTTTGCATAGTCAGCGTTTTCTTCATCAACTCTGGTAATGAAGAACATTAATGGCAGATGCTTGCTTTCAGCAGCACGGTATGCCTTCATTGTTCCTGACTGAACGCCATCCTTGGCACTTACTACGATTAAGGCATTGTCAGCGACTGCCATTGCTGCAGCCTGTTCACCAGCGAAATCCAGGTAACCTGGAGTATCTAAGAAGTTAATTTTCTGATTGCGCCATTCTACTGGTACGACATGTGAGTAAACAGACATGCCACGCTTTACTTCTTCTGAATCACTGTCGATGATGCTTGTGCCATCAACAGCCTTACCAAAACGGTCAGTGATCTTGTTATTGTAAAGAACTGATTCCAGAACTTCAGTTTTGCCTGCACCAGTATGGCCTAATACAACTACAGACTTAATGTTTTTTGTTTCATAATCTTTCATATTTATCGCTCCCTCTTATGCTAATTTGTTAAGTATACTGTCGTTATTATGTCTTGTTACATAATAATCGTAAGCTCTTCTACCGTCTCTGTCTCTTAAATCCTTATCTGCTTCATGATCAAGTAACTGGTTGATCAGATCATCATATCCTGCATAGCTGACTCTCATTAATGCGGTACAGCCCATGTTATCCTGAACATTGACATCAGCCTTTCTGGCTAATAATACGTCAATGACACTTACGCTTCCGGCACTGCAGGCTTCCATTAATGCGGTACGGCCCTTTGAATCCTGCTGATTGATGTTTGCACCAGCCTTAATTAAAGTTCTGACGATTCCTTCGTGACCCTGGAATGCAGCTCTCATTAATGCTGTATTGCCTAATACGTCACTTGCATTTACATCTGCACCAGCCTGAATCAGCATTTCGACTACTTCCTGATGGCCCTTCTTACAAGCACCCATTAATGCAGTCTTATTATTTTCATCAACAGCATTTACATCTGCTCCTGCATCGATGAGCATCTGAGTGACCTGCTTGCGTCCTCTTCTTGTACAGCGCATTAATGCTGTTCTCTTTTCTTCGTTTGCAGCATCAACATTTACACCTGCCTTTAATGCTTCCTTGACAACGTTTACGTCACCAACAGCTGCTGCTTCTAAATATTTGAGTTCCAACTGATCCATAATATACAACCTCCTTTAACAGATCATGGGCAAGCTTTCGGATATTATGATTTCTCCATGGCGCTTACTACCAACTCTTAGTTTTTAATAATGAGTTTACATAAAAAGATGCTCACAAAAAAGCATCTTTAATTGTCATTCAAGCTGAAAGCCACCACCATTAAGGTGGTTACCTCCCCGCCAACACTAGTATATAAATTATAACCTCTCTCACAAAGGCTCTTAACGAAACTAACTCTCATTAGCTGACTCCTCATATATATTAGTACAACTCAATATTTGCTACCAATATTGTACTTATATTTCCCCTTTTATGCAAGCAAAACATATCCCTTAGTGCCAATTGTTTTCACATGTTAGACAACTTCCAAATCATCGTTATCTGTGTCCTTTAATTATTGATTATTCTGATATTTTGCTGATAAAATATAATCGAAGGAATTTGGAGGCAAAATATTATGCAAGAACCTGTATTAGTAATCTTAGCTGCCGGCTTAGGTAGTCGTTATGGCGGATTAAAACAGATAGATGTAGTTGGAAACAACGGTGAAAGCATCATTGATTTCTCTATTTACGATGCTTATCAGGCTGGTTTCAGAAAGGTAGTTCTGATCATCAGAGCTGAACATGAAGCCCTGTTTGATGAACATATTACAAACAAGATCAGACCATTCATGGAAGTTGAATATGCTTACCAGGATGTTCATGACTTACCTGCTCCATTCGAATGTCCAAAGGAAAGAACAAAACCTTGGGGCACAACACAGGCATTATTAGTTACCGAACCACACATTAACGGACCATTCATGATCATCAACGCTGATGACTTCTATGGCCGTGAATCATTTGAAATCATGTACAACTTCTTAAAGAATGAAGTAAGCGATGACTGCTTCGGCATGGTTGGCTACCAGTTAACAAAGACCTTAACTGATAACGGTACCGTAACAAGAGGCGTATGTGAAAACGAAAACGGCTTCTTAAGCAAGATCGTTGAAGTTCAGAAGATCATACGTAAGAATGACAAGGCTTATTCAGTTGATGAAAACGGTAATGAAGTTGAAATCGAAGACGGCATCTGCAGCATGAACTTCTGGGGTTTCACACCCGCTGTTTACCCATTAATGAAGGAAATCTTCAGACAGTTCTTAGAAGAAAAGATCAATGTTCCTAAGAGTGAACATGTAATTCCAAGTGCAATTGGCCAGTTGATCAACGAAGGCAAGGTCAAGGTAAAAGTCATGGCAACACACGCTGACTGGTTTGGTGTAACATATCCACAGGATAAGGATACTGTTACCAGAAGAATTGCTCAGTATAAGATGCAGGGCTTATATCCATTTAATCTCTGGAAAGATTAAAATCTTATAGCAGTACTATTTAAACACAAACAAGGCATGCAGTTTTGCATGCCTTGTTTTATTAATTACTTTATTATTTCAATTGTCTTATCAGATTTGATAATTGAACTGCTGAAGAACTCATTAAACAAATCAATCATTGACTCAACATCCTTAGCTCCAGCAGTTTCAAATGCTGAATGCATTGCCAGCTGCGGTAAGCCAATGTCTACTGCCATTGAACACAGATGGATGCTGGAAATGGCTGCCTGGGTTCCGCCGCCTCTGACATCGCTTCTGTTAGCGAAGAACTGGAATGGAACATTGCCTCTTTCGCATAACTGTCTGATAACTGCTTCGCTGATGGCATCAGTTACATAGCTCTGAGCAGCAGCTCTCTTGATAACGATACCCTGGTTCATGTATGAGCGATTAGCTGAATCATACAGTTCTGGATGATTTGGATGAACCGCATGAGCATTGTCAGCGCTGATCATGAATGAATTAGCCATGATTGCTGAAACATCTGCTGCACTGTAGAAGAATGAAGCAAAGATGCGGTTAATGACATCGATCAGGAATGAAGATGCCATGCCCTGTCTGGTTGTACTGCCAACTTCTTCATTATCGAATACAGCGAAGATGTTGATTGAGTTAGGACTGTAGGCATTCTTGAAGCCTTGTAATGAAGTATAGGCACAGGCTAAGTCATCAAGTCTGCCTGCGGAAATGAATTCGCCTTCTTCACCCCATACATAACCAGGAACTCTGTTATACAGGAACATGTCATAGCCATAGATGTCGTTAGGGTCAATGTTCAACTGAGAAGCAATCTTATTCAGAAGATATTTTTCATCATTCTTCAGTGAAACCATTGGAATGAGGTCTACCTGTGGATTCCACTTATAGCCGTTGTTTATTTCACGGTTTTGATGAATTGCCACATTAGGAATGATGGCACAGTTTTCATCAAAGTCTACCAGTTTACTTACCAGACTGCCGTTTTCCTTTACTACGGCTCTGCCGGCAATTGATAAAGGTCTGTCGACCCAGGTTGACATGATGGCACCGCCATATACTTCAACATTAAGTTTGCCATAATGAGGATCATTCAATGTTGCAACAGGTTTAACCTTCAAGCATGGTGAATCAGAATGGCTGGCCGCAATGTTTACTGACTTGACCTGTAAGATTTCTGGAATCTTAAAGGCTATGATGCTGGTATCATTACGCATTACATAATAGTAACGGTTACTTTCAAGTTTCCAGTTTTCATTTTCATGCAGTTTTAAAAATCCTGCTTCCTTTAATTCTTCTTCCATTAAGGCTGTTGCGTGAAATACGCTGTGACACTTATTCAGGAATTCAATCATCTTATCTGCCTTACTCATTTGCTTATCCCCTCTTCCTTGCTATTAGTATTCCATCACCGGTACGGATGTAAGTACATTCGTATCTGGGATCATTCATTAAATCATTTTGAAACTCTGTCAGTTTTCTTACCAAGGCCCTCATTCTCTTAGTTCTGATTGGACCTGGGTTATCTACATAACCATGGAAATATACATCGTCGATAGCGAAATAGCCATTGTCATTCAGATTCTTTTCATATCTGGCCAATAGTTCAGCATTATGTGCCTTAGGGCCATCCAGGAATATGAGATCAAATTTGCCTTCTACTTTGCATGTTCTGGCATCAGCGTTAACTACGGTTATTCTGTCAGATAGCTCGCAATCGGCAATGTTCTTAACTGCCTGGCAGTATCTTTCCTCGTCCTTTTCGATTGAATATACCGTTATCTCATCATCTACGCCACAGAAACAAATGCTGCTGTAACCTACTGCCGTTCCGATTTCCAGGATGCTTTTTATGTGCTCATTTTCGATGAACTGCAACATGAAATCGAGTCCGTCATCTTCTATGATCGGCACTGAATCTTCCAGTGCTTTCTGCTTAATTTTCTCCAGAATATTTGTTTCCATCTACCCTAAATTTTATAACATTTCACCACACATTACCACAAAAACAATAATCAGTGATACAATAGGTATATGAAAAAAACAGCGATTATTTTACTGACATTATTAATGATTCTAACCGGTTGTCAGAAGCCGGTAACCGAACCTCAAAAGCCGGATGAACAGCCTGTTCAAGAACAGAAATATGCCACCGGTACTGAGATCACCTATTGTGATCAGAAATGGTATGTTCTTAATGAAGGTGATGACTACATAACAGTTGTCAGTGCCGATGAAGTGGTTCCTGACAGCATCTATTTTGAAGATGACCTGTTATTTGATACGATCCGCTACTTCAGCATCGACAAGCTAAACTATGCCGATTCAGGAATAAAAATCTATCTGGAAGAAGAAGTATTGCCAAACTTACAGCCTGACAAGCTCAAGGAAGTTGATGGCTATAAGATCAGATTATTAAAGCTTTCCGACATTGAATCATTCATTCCAATGGAAAAGAAAGTTGATGACAATGACATTGCCTACTATGTCAATAATGATGGCAAGGATTACAACTGGCTGATCAAGGAAAACACCTGGTACTGGACCATGGAACCGGCCAAGGATGACATTGTAAACATTGTTTATGGTGAAAGCATGTCTGAGCAGTACATTCACTACAGCTGGTATGTTCTCACAAATAAAAATGGCTTACTACTCACAAGCGTAGGAAACCATAAGGATGACGCAATCAAGATCGTCATTAACATTCTAAAGGAAGCTCTTTAAGGACTGATATTCCTCATTAAGTCTTTCAAGACAATTTCTTAATTCATTAGCTTTTACAGACAGTTTCTCTTCATCCAGGATCAAGTCGATCCGGTTATATGGGAAACTGTTTTTTATTACATTTATTCTTTCTTTGTATACTTCAACTTCCCTGCTTAACTGCTGGTAACGTTCAAATATGCTGTTTTCGTTTTCACTGACAATACAGTTACGGGAATAGTATTCCACCATTTTCAAACCGTTAAGATCCAGGTTCATGAAATACTGCTTGGCTTCTCTCAATAATCTGTTTTTGGACTCAAAGCCATTTGCATTTAAAACCGGGTCAAGTCTTTTCAGTAATTCAACATAAGTATCAATGATCTCACCATCTTCTTTTTCAGAAGTCATGACATATTCTTCATCAAAACTCACTTCTTCCCTTTTTGAACCAGAAAACTTCCTAAGAGCTGCTTCAATTTCTTCCCCAGTCTTATTCTGTTTCAGCATTTTAATCTTCTGCTTCAGACAGGCAATGTCTATTCTTCGGTTTTCAATCTGTATTTCCAGATTTCCAACCTGACGGTAATACTCATTCTTTAACATCGGCACGACATGAAAACGCAATTCATCGTATTGCGCCATTAAACTGCCTAATTCATTTTTCAGTGCTTCTGTTTTTTCAGTTATCATATTAAATTATGCCAAGATGCTCCAATAAGATCTTGGCTCCCAGTACTATTAATATTATACCACCGGCAAGCTTGGCTTTACTGCCATATATTGAACCTACCTTACTGCCGATCATGGTTCCAACATAGGAGAAAATAAATGTTGTTATGCCGATTGCGGTGACTGTGATCCAGATATTTATGTTTAAAAAAGCCAGGGTAACGCCAACAGTCAGGGCGTCAATGCTGGTGGCAATTGCCAGCATCAGCATAGTCTTGAAATCCATCTTATCATCCAGAACCTCAGTTTCCCTGGATTCCCTGATTAACTGTCCGCCAATGTAAAGTAAAAGTGCAAAGGCAACCCAGTGGTCTATGGCTGTAATGAAGCCGGAAAACATCCTGCCCAGAAAATAGCCGATTAACGGCATCAGGGCCTGGAAGCCACCAAAGTAAATACCGCACTTAAAACCATGTTCCGGTTTTACCTCATTCAATGACAGCCCCTTGCATATTGAAACCGCAAAAGCATCCATTGATACTCCTACCGCTATTAATAATAGATCTACAATATCCATCTTTCTTTCCTTCTCACTTTAACACGAGTGTTATTATAACATACCAGAAAGAAAAAGCACTGCAACTTGCAGTACTTCCTGTGTTTTCTGGTGCTCGAGGAGGGACTCGAACCCTCAAGGGTTTTATCCCGGCGGATTTTGAGTCCGCTGCGTCTACCGATTTCACCACTCGAGCATGCAAAAACATTTTAACTTAACCGGAATGAAAAGTAAACAGATAATCTTATTACAGCAAGACGTAAAGTATCAACTTAGTTTTAGATAGTAAATGTTTTCGTTACTGATGCCCTTAAATAGATGATCATGAGTTAAAAAAACCAATTTATTATCAATTGCCTGGGCTAAGAGCATATGATCAAATGGATCTCTATGTGGTAACGCAACATTCTTCAACTGCAGTACCGCTTTTGGAAAGAAAGGTAAAGGTGTGTAATTAGAATCAATAGCCGCAAAATATATTTGCTCTGCATCATACTTGAATTTTGAAGTTTTTTTCTGTTTTTTTATCTCAATCTCCCAGATTGACAAAGGTGAAAAATATATTTCGTCGATCTTATTTAAAAACAGGTCCTGAAATTCCAAGTCATTCACAAGATAATCATAACCTTCAAGCATCCATATCAACATGTGAGTATCAAGAAGTACCCTCACAACAGATTACCTCCTTCCGCATTATCAAACAACTCTTTTATGTCATCATTAAACCAATCAGGTTCATCTTCAAACATATGTTTTCCTTTTAAGATTCCCAACATAAATTCACTGTTCTCCTTATATAAGGTAATTTTCAAATATGGCTTGCCATTATTGCTGACAATTACATAATCATCTTCTCCATTAGAAAGCAGTTTTCCTATTTTTGACAGATTAGTCTTTGCTTCTAACATACTATAAGTTGTCATACAGCCTCCTTAGCTAACGTTAGCTAAGCTCATTATACTTAATTAGGAATGATGTTGCAACAAAAAACCTGCCCTTTTCAGAGCAGGTCTTTAACAATTAATTATTTATTTAAATACTTAATGATGTTGGAAGCGTTAGCATACTTATCGAAAGTATTGTTGTCACCTAATACTACCAGTGTTGGTGCCTGCATTACGCCATATGCATTGCATAATTCTTCATTTTCTTCAGCATCAACGATTTCATAGCCAATGTTCTTCTTATTCAGCATGTCCTTGACGATCTTGCAGTTTGGACAGGTCTTGGTTGTGAATAATAACTTCTTGCCATCAGCTGTTGCTTCCTTTGTTTCCGGTGCAGCTACTTCTGTCTTAGGCATCTTTTCCAGCTTTTCGCCTAAGCCCTGGAAGCTGTAAGTAACACGGTCCTTGAATTCCTGAGCCTTGCCCTTGTTCCAGTTCTGAACAGGTCTGTAGTAACCGGTAATACGGCTGTAAACTTCAGTTGGCTTGCCGCAGATCGGACATACATCAACTTCACCAGAGAGATAGCCGTGTTCAGCACATACTGAATATGTCGGTGACATTGTATAGTATGGCAGGCGGTAGTTTTCCGCGATCTTTCTGACTAATGATGCAGCTGCCTTCCAGCTTGGTAATCTTTCACCTAAGAAGGCGTGGAATACCGTTCCTGATGTGTACAGAGTCTGTAATTCATCCTGAACATCCAGTGCTGTGAAGATGTCATCAGTATAGCCTACAGGTAAGTGTGAGCTGTTGGTGTAATATGGATCACCGCTCATGTTAGCTGTAATGATATCCGTATATCTTTCCTTATCAATCTTAGCCAGACGGTAAGATGTGCTTTCTGCTGGTGTAGCTTCAAGGTTATACAAGTCTCCATACATTTCCTGATAGTCAGATAACTTGTTACGCATGAAATTAAGAACGTCCTTGGTGAACTGCTGAGTTTCAGCATGAGTCATGTCTTTTCTTAACCACTTGGCATTCAAGCCGGCTTCATTCATGCCAACCAAGCCAATTGTTGAGAAGTGGTTATTGAATGTTCCCAGGTAACGCTTTGTATATGGATATAAGCCGTTATTCAATAACTTGGTAATTACATCTCTCTTTACCTTTAAGCTACGGGCTGATAAGTCCATGATCTTGCTTAAGCGCTTGTAGAAGTCTTCTTCATCGCTTGCCAGGTAAGCTAATCTAGGCATGTTGATAGTAACAACGCCTACTGAACCTGTAGATTCGCCTGAACCGAAGAAGCCGCCTGATTTCTTTCTTAATTCACGTAAGTCAAGTCTTAAACGGCAGCACATGCTTCTTACATCACTAGGTTCCATGTCACTGTTAACATAGTTAGAGAAGTAAGGAGTACCATACTTGGCTGTCATTTCAAATAACAGCTTATTGTTTTCAGTTTCAGACCAGTCAAAGTCTCTGGTAATTGAATATGTAGGAATTGGGTACTGGAAGCCACGGCCATTTGCGTCACCTTCGATCATGATTTCGATGAAGGCCTTATTGACCATGTCCATTTCCTTCTTACAATCCTTATATTTGAAATCCATTTCCTTACCGCCTACGATACATGGTAATTCAGCAAGGTCATTTGGAACTGTCCAGTCTAAGGTTACGTTTGTAAATGGTGCCTGTGTGCCCCATCTTGAAGGTGTATTTACACCATAGATGAAGCTCTGGATGCACTGCTTAACTTCCTTATATGACAGGTTATCAACCTTAACAAATGGAGCTAGATATGTGTCGAAACTTGAGAATGCCTGAGCACCAGCCCATTCATTCTGCATGATACCTAAGAAGTTGACCATCTGGTTACATAAGGTTGATAAGTGAGCTGCTGGAGAAGATGTGATCTTGCCAGGAACGCCGCCCAAGCCTTCCTGAATCAGCTGCTTTAATGACCAACCGGCACAGTAGCCTGTCAACATGCTTAAGTCATGGATATGAATGTCGCCATTACGGTGTGCATTACCGATTTCCTGGTCATAGATCTCACTTAACCAGTAGTTAGCTGTAATGGCACCTGAGTTGGAAAGGATAAGACCGCCAACAGAATATGTAACAGTTGAGTTTTCCTTTACTCTCCAGTCAATGGCATTAACATAACTGTTTACCAGCTCCTTGTAATCGAGCATGGTAGCGTTCATGTTTCTGATCTTTTCACGCTGTTTACGGTATAAGATGTAGTTCTTGGCTACGTCATTGTAACCAGCCTGAATCAGTACTGCTTCAGCGCTGTCCTGAATATCTTCAACACCGATCTTGTCATCCTTTACCTTTGGTTCAAAGTCACTTGTGACCTTTAAAGCCAACATGTCGATGACACTTGGGTGGTAATTTCTGCCTGTAGATTCAAATGCCTTTGTCAAGGCTGCGGAAATCTTCTGAATATTAAATTCGACTAATTCGCCGTCTCTTTTTACAACTTTATACATATCTTTATCTCCTCCTAAACCCCTCTCAGTTGTACATTTGGAATTATCTTCTGAACTTCCCTCTGTAGTTCCAGCATTTCTTCCCTGCTGTATGATGTAAAGCCTGCTTCTATGCAGCGTCCGCTGTCAACGAACTGCTGCAGATAATAGTTCTTTGCCCCTTTGATCATTCTGGCCGCTTCAACCAGATCTTCCTTGCTGTGGAATTCTCTTACTACGGTGGTACGGAATTCATAGTCAATGACATCACTTAACAGATAATTGATTGATTTTCTGATCTGCTTTGTCAGATTGTCATTCTCCGAAACACCGGTCGTGAATCCATACTTGCCTATGGAGTTCTTGATATCCATGGCAACGTAATCAACATAGCCTGATTCAACGATTTTCTTAAGTCTGTCCGGGAATAAGCCGTTGGTATCGACCTTCACCTTATAGCCTAATTCCTTGATCTGCCTTAGAAAATCAAGCAGTCCCGCCTGTAACAGAGGTTCCCCACCAGTGATACAGACGGCATCAATGATTCCCTTACGCTTATTTAAGAATTCAATGATGTCATCAGGATCTTCCGGTACGAAGTTCTCCGGTATGAATACCAGATCCCTGTTATGACAGAATGGGCATTTCATATTACAACCGGCTGTAAATATCGTACACGCTACCTGGCCTGGATAATCAAGCAAGGTCAGTTTCTGTAAGCCGGCTATCTTTATCTGTGAATAACTTTCGTCTGGAACTATTTCCTTGGCATTGCGGGTTATGGTATCCATTACCCTCATTTCCCTCTCAATAGTTTCCTCATCAAGATTTTTCATCAGCTGGTTTACGAATTCGTTACGGAATCCATACAGATCGTTAATGATACCTGTTGCTTTTTTGGTCGTATACAGTCTTTTTACTCTCTTATCAGATTCATCGACTCTTATTTCAACATATCCTTCATCAACAAGTTTCTTAATGCTCTTGGTAGTTGTACCCTTGTCAATGTCGGCCATGTCTGTCAACTGCTGCATCGCAATTCCTTCATGTTCATAAATGAGCAGTAAGAAAATCATCTGACCTGAACCAATGTTAAAGGCCGCCATGTTCTTGTCAAAATAGCGTTGAGTATATCTGTAGAGCGCAGAAATATTAATCAAAAAATCGTTTTGATAGTTCATACCTTTAACAATTGTTGGATTTCCAACTAATTCCCTCTACAACTAATTGTAGACATAGTAAGTTATACTGTCAATGAAAATAAAATGAAAATAAAATAGTTATGTTTTTCACAAAAAAAGGGTCACAATTGACCCTTTCAGTTATCACAGAAATGCAAATATGACTAATGGACGGATACTAAAATGTCCATGTTTCGAATCTCATTGTCCTCTATCTTTTCGTTAACCTTATATGCAATCTTCTCCAGATCGCCTTCTTCCTGATCCAGCAGTTTCTGATTCAGCAGTTCTTCAACTATCAATGAATTCACAGTTTCAATCATTCCCCGTTTATTATCTGAAACTGTTTCCTCATTGCCGCTGGTTATGAGGTATTCAAATATTTCTGCCGTTACCGACAGCTTCTTAAGACTGCGCAAGGCTCTGAAACTCCACTTATAATATGGCATGTATGTCCTGTTAAGCAAGAAAATTACCCGCATTGCACTTCTCACATATTCATATACTGCCAGTTGCGCTGCGGCGTATTCCTGGCGCTTCAGAAGGCGGTTATAGTTATATTGAGATGATTGTGCCATCATCAGTAAATTGCCGGCCAGTTTCTTTAAAAACACATCCTGCGGCATGCTCATGAAATTCTTACGGATATCATTTACCAGATTTGAATCATCTCTGAATATTTCTCCATTAGTAGCTTCCGCCAGTACATAATCATCTGTTGTAAACCACTGCTGCAGGTTCAGACGTCCATCCTCACTACCGGTTTTTTCCCTGAAGTATTCAGCAGCCCTGAATACCCCATGCCTGTTACCGCCAACCGGTGAAAAAATGCTTCTCTTATAACCTTTAAATTCCTTTGGGAGTTTCCAATAGGCTCTTTCCAGCTGAAAAGCTGTTTTTTCATCAATGACACTTTCATCAGGCAGAAAGATGCAGAAACCGGGTTCAAAGTCATGGTCCTGGGATATTTCATCATCATACCCATAACACTCAGAGCCGCTTCCCATTAGGCCAACAGCTATCTTATCAACGATATCAGAAAACTGCTCTTCAAGCATTTTCTTACCATATTCATTGTAATATGCTTTTGAAAGCTCAAGCCCTTTCATTGATCTTCCTGATCCTTTCTCTTAATTCTTTTGCGTAGCCATTCCAGCCGAAGAATTCATAGATGCTGACACACTTATCCAAGACATACGCATAGTAATCGTCTCTTGGTAAGCTCTCAGTATCAAGCATGCATTGAGCCTGATACAGTAACATCGTTGTCTTTTCATCGATCTCTTCACATATACCCTTTTCACTTATCAGGGCATCCAGCATGTTAAGATATGTCATGGCAATTTCCAGTTCCCCGTTTTCACAGTTTTTAACCGTTTCTATTGCCTTGTTATATAAATCATTTGCTTCTTCAAACTTCTTTAAGCCAACCAGGGCAAGGGCCATGTTGTTATAAAGAGAAGCCAGCTTGTATTCATTGTTCTTTACGTTGTTTTCGTAAATGACTTTGGCTTTTTCAAACAATGGCAGACTTCTTTCATAATCCTTAAAACTGGTATATACAGTTGCGGCGTTGGTATAACATGTTGCTCCACTCACACTGTCACGGTATCCCAATTCATCAAGCATGCTCATTGCCTTATCCACTGCTGCATAGCCTTCTTCTTTCTTGCCTGTCTTACGGTAAAAGCCCATCATCTCGTTATAAAGCATGAATTCGCCCTGTTTATCATAGTTTACCTTAGCTTCTTCAAGCCAGTATTTAAACATTCTCTCAACTTCTGCAAATTCGTTTCTCGCCATTAATTCATCAACCTTCTGAGATATTCTCTGCTGAGGAATCATCTGTTTTTTCTGCTTAAAGCCAACAGGTCTGTCACACAAGACACACTCAGGTTCCATGTAATCCATTTTTTCAAGTTCTTTTCTGTTTTCTGCCATGTACATCACCATTATCAGTTTAACAAAAAAACAGATGGAAGTCTTTATTCAACCATGAATTCCAATCTGTTATCTGTTACTTCAAACTGTTTCTTTGTTGTATCAAGTCTCAGGATCACATCACTCTTCTCTGCTATCGTAAGGTCATGTGTTACCATGATTATGCACTTATCATGTCTTCAAGCATTAACAGGTAAGCTTCCTGTACAGATTGGCATACCTGTTCAACATTCATCCCAGGATCATTCTCACGGTCAATGAATGTTATTATTTCATATGTATATCCGTTTATATGTGCTTCACAGTTTACCTGAATATGTCCGGAATCTATCTGTTTTGTTTCCAGCCACACCTTGTTACCGTTAATAAGCACCGGCTCATCTTCAAAGTCATTATATCCTTTGCAAACTGATAAATCAAACCGGTTATCAATGCCTTCCAGCTTGACGAATCCGTAAACAATATAGTGGCTATCCGGTTTTCTGTTTAATAAATGAATATAATATTTTTCTCCTGTGAAGCCATATTTTCCCAAATCAGGAAATTGCACATCATCAAAAGCAGCAGCGACTTCTTTCTGTAGCTCTCCATAGCTTTCCAAAGGTTTCATGTAATCAGAGTGATAGGAATTACGATAATAGAGCAGACCGCAAATGGCAAAAAGCACCAGGGCACACAATAACGCTTTCTTAATATAACTGTTTAACTTATCCATTTCTGAACTGCTAGATAATGTAACCAGGCTAGTTTTAATACTTTCTATTCCGTCATTGATATCGCTGACTTTTTCTTCAGTAGTAACCATTCTGTCATTTATGCTCTGGATGTCCGAATTAACCTTAGAAAGTTTACGATCAACTTCCTTATCTATGCTGATTTCCCCTTCAAATATCTCTTTCAAAGACACCCCAAACTCATTACAGATGTGAATGATATCTTCCATGGAAGGGATGCTTTCACCATTCTCCCACCTTTTTACAGTCCTTCCTGATACACCTAAAAGCTCTCCCATGTCTTCACGGGACAGATCTCTGGAATTTCTTAACCTTGCCAATAGCTTACTGAGTTTGGTTCTGTCCAGCTCCTTCATAATATCCTTTCCATTCCTGTTGAATACTTCGATTACACTTTAATTATATCCGTATTTCATGATTTTAACGGACCAATTCTGTCACAAAATAGGACAGTTATGTCCCAAAGGACTGTAAAATGAAAAACGAGCCCTCATTCCAGGGCTCATTTCAGTTCTAATTAACATTTCTAATTATTCATGAATACCTTATTGTATTTCTCATACACCTGCATGTTGTCATCAGCGTGACTGCTGTAGTAAACAGTACCATTGACAATGTATACTGAGCTGATGTCAGCCTTGCCGACAGGCTTCAGACTGTTTTCATAATACTCAGGTATCAGATCCATCAGTATCTCAGCACAGCTCAGGTTTTCTGAATATGCAACATATGTTCTGATACTTTCATCAGCGTTCAATGCATCACTCATTCTTAAATGAGGTGTTCTTATGGTTCCATCTGAATATTTGTAGTAATCAGTATCCAGTTCACTTAAAGGATAGCTTTTTCTTAACACAAAGGCATCGCCTTTATCATGGTATAAATTACCAGCCTGGAAAACACTTCCGTCAACATAGTCAAACAAATAGTACTCATATTCAAAGTCACCAAGTACCCGGCTGTAGCCGTCATTACTTGCCAGATTACCGTGGGTAAAGCCGTTTTCAATCAGGTTATCAGCCAGATAATCGGCCACAAAGGCATTCCTCATCCAGTTAAGATCAACATAGTAATGGAAGTCATTGTCTTTTGCGAATTGTAGGTAATCGTCTGAAACATTAAGCCTCAGAGTATTGTTGCCCTTCAGTTCAACGCTGACCTTGTTTTCATCATTAACGAAGCTCAGAACTTCCTGATACAGATTAAAGTATTCCTCACTGTAATACTGGTCAAAGTATTCTGCTGAAGTATCGCTGTCTGCGTATAAGACACTTACATAGTTTTCATAAACAGGTCCAAGGAACATGTATCTGTTACCGTACCTGTTCAATAATTCTAGCGCCGAATATAAGGTGTCAGAGACATTGACATCCTCATTAGGATGCTTATTCAGATAAGCGAGGTTATGATAACCGTCGTAGTCATTGTAAATGTCGAATTCCTTATACGCTTCTTCACACAGCCTCGTATACAGTGTAACAAGTGTTTTTCTTTCTGCGGTTGGCGAACCGTTTTCTCCCAGATAATAATTAAAGGTAAACTCACTGCCACTGTTTACCTGTGACGATGAGTTTACCTCTATGATATTCCAACCTTTATTACTGCTGGTTAGTTGTGATATACCATAACCAATCGCCACCCCGGCAACAATCAATGCCAGTATAACCAATATTATCCTTCGTTTGATGTTTGACTCATCAAGTTCGATCTTTTCAATCGGTTGAGCATATGTACTGCTGCGAGATGTTCGTTTCATGTTAAATCACCACTAATAATAATCCTAAAGCTAAGATAGCTATGATGACTGCTCTGATGATCAGGCCAATGATAGCGCCCTTCTTACATGCTCTTGAGTTATAGACATGCTGTTTTGTTAAGAATATGAATGATGCTATCAGGGCCAGTATCGGCAGTATTGCACCAAAAACAATGTACCAGTTGCTTCCGGTATCATGAACAGGTCTCTTCAGGAATTCAAGTTCAGCCTGAGTAATGGCTGTATTGATTCTTTCTTCTTCCCTGATCTCTCTGGAAGTAACAACGTTGATAGTCTTGATTTGTTCATTCTTTTCACGGATCTCCTTGTATCTGGCAATTTCTTCCTTATTGCCGTAAACAAAGTGATGATGTCCGATATCTACCAGTTCAGGCTTGTCAACTGAATAGTCATGTACACTTGGATCATAGGTAAATAATACCTTGTTCTTTTCCAGTTTTGGATCTGGAATTGGAATTGCTGAAATAAGTGAATGAGTATATGGATGTAATGGATAATCGAATAACTCTTCTGATTCAGCGATTTCAACGATGTTGCCCTTATAGATAACCGCAATACGGTCAGATATGAATCTTACGATTGACAGGTCATGAGCAATGAATAAATATGTTAAGCCTTTCTCTCTCTGGAACTTCTTCAACAGGTTTAAAATCTGAGCACGAATAGAGACGTCCAGAGCACTGATTGGCTCGTCTGCGACTACTAATTCAGGTTCCATGACCATTGCTCTGGCAAGGCCTATTCTCTGTCTCTGGCCACCTGAGAATTCATGTGGATAACGGGTCAGATGCTCCGGCAACAAGCCTACGGCATTGATCATGTTTTCAACCTTCTGAACTCTGTCTTCCTCATCTTCAAATAACTTGAAGTTATACAGACCTTCAGAAATGATGTAGTCTACGGTTGCACGTTCATTTAATGAAGCA
>JAFRLB010000010.1 GCA_017431405.1 Erysipelotrichaceae bacterium
AGAATCTGGAAGCCTTCAGGAAAATGTATCCGGATCTGGCCGTCTATCCGACGACTGCGCTGATTGCCGAAGGCCTGAAGGAAGTAATCTACAAGGTCGCTGACTTACTGGATGTAACGGCAGAATTCCCGTTGACCGATGAGGAAAATGTAGGCGTCCTGTACAAGTACACACCTGAACCTGATCCGTTTACCATCAGAAATCTCGGTAACGGAAAGTGGTCACTTGAAGGTGATGAGATCAACAAGCTGTTTAAGCGTACTGACTTTGAAGATGAACAGCAGGCACTGGCATTTGCCCTGGCTTTGAAGAGAATGGGCGTAGACGATGCGATGAGAGAAAAGGGCGTACAGCCAAATGACAGTATCTTCATCGGCGACTATGTCTTTGAGTTTACTGAATTCAGCGAATAACTTTAAAGAACACTGACGTTCAGTTATAATGAAAGATAGGATGGTGAGTAAAGATGATACGTTTTATCAGAGGAACAGTTTATTCTTTCGGCATAGACTATGTGATCATTGACTGTAATGGGGTTGGTTATTACATCAATTTCATGCATCAGGATCAGATCACTCTCGGACAGAATCTGACCGTCTTTACTTATCAGCAGTTCAGAGAAGACGCTCAGCTGTTATATGGTTTCCTTGATCAGAAGGAGCTCGATCTGTTTGAAAAACTGATCTCAGTCAAGGGTTTAGGTCCTAAGACAGCCATGACCATGCTGGGACACAGAAACTACAATGACCTTATCAATGCCATTGAAAACGGTGAAATTGACTTCCTGACAAAGATTCCATCACTTGGCGCCAAGACAAGCAAGCAGATCATACTTGACCTCAAAGGAAAGCTTGTCGTTGACGACAATAGTAATGGTGGAAAGAACAATGAAAGACTTGATGAAGCTGTGCTGGGCCTGAAGGCCCTGGGCTATAAGGTTTACGAGATCAACAGCGTACTGCCAGATCTGCGTAAAATGGAAAATCTGTCCACAGATGAGTACTTAAAGGAAGGCCTGAAACTGCTTCTGCAGCGTAAGGGAGGTTAGTTAAAATGGATCGTTTAATGGATGCCACAAAATCAATGAGTGATGAAGAGGCCAGCTTAAGACCGTCATCATTAAGAGAATATGTCGGCCAGGAAAACCTGAAACATAATCTTAAGATCTTTATTGAAGCTGCCAAGCAGCGTAATGAAGCCTTGGACCATGTATTATTATATGGCCCGCCGGGATTAGGTAAGACTACCCTGGCTTACATCATTGCCAATGAAATGGGCAGTAACATCAGAATCACTTCCGGACCTTCAATTGAAAGAAGCGGTGACTTGGCCGCAATACTTTCAACCATTAATCCGGGTGACGTATTGTTCATAGATGAAATACACCGCTTGCCTAAGCAGGTAGAAGAAGTATTGTATCCGGCCATGGAAGACTACGCCATTGACGTAGTAGTTGGAAAAGACAGTGCCGTAAGATCAATCAGACTTGACCTGCCACCATTTACCCTGGTTGGAGCTACTACCAGGGCAGGCGATATCTCAGCTCCTTTAAGGGACAGATTCGGAATTGTCAGTAAACTGGAATACTATAACACTGAAGAACTGAGCAGAATCATCAAGAGAACTTCAAAAGTCCTTGATTCTACCATTACTGATGAGGCGGTACATGAATTAGCTACCAGATCAAGAGGCACGCCACGTATTGCCAACCGTCTGTTCAGAAGAGTAAGAGACTTTGCTCAGATCATGAAGGAAGACAAGATAATAGATTTGGACATTGCCAACCATGCCTTAGACCAGCTCAAGGTTGATAAGCTTGGCCTGGATGATGTTGACCAGAGATATTTAAGAGGCATCATTGAAAGATTCAAGGGCGGTCCGGTCGGTGTTGAATCTCTTGCCAACAGCATCGCTGAAGAAACAACCACACTTGAAGATGTCTATGAACCATATCTGTTACAGATCGGTTTCATTCAGAGAACTCCTAGAGGCAGGGTAGCTACAGAGAAAGCTTATGAGCATCTGGGAATACCACTTCAGGAAGGTTTGTTTAATCTATAGAATTAATCATCATTTACATAAATAAAGACAGCGACAGGACAGCGAAAAGAAATCCTGTCGTTTAATTTTTCTTAACAAAAAAACTTAGTTATATTGCACTTCAGCTTGTATTTACAGTAATATTCTAAATGTATGAAAAAAGGTATTATATTTGACATAGACGGAACATTATGGAACGCAACTGAAGCAGTTAAGGAAGGCTGGAACAAGTCTTTTAAGATGCATGGGTTACCATTAGTGACAGCTGAAAGAATTGATTCACTCATGGGCAAGACCGGTGAACAGATCAGAAACGCCATGTTTCCTGATAACCCTGAGGCAGTCACATATCTTCAGGAAGGCATGACTTATGCCAAGGAAATGATGGCCGAAGGATTAGTAAAAATCTTCCCGCATGAAGAAGAGATTCTGAAACAGTTAAGCAAAGAATATACTCTGTGTATACTGACCAACGCCAATCAGGCCTATATTGAACTGTTATTGAAGGTTACCGGTTTCAGAGAATACTTCACAGATCTGATCAGTCATGGCTATAACGGTAAGAACAAGACCGAGAACATGAAAATCCTGGTGGAAAGAAACAGCTTTGATAAGGCCGTATACATCGGTGATACCCAGGATGACTATATGTTTTCGCAAGCTGCTGGTTTACCATTTGTCTTTTGTGAATTTGGCCATGGTCAGGCGATAGATCCTGAGTATTCCATTTCTGATTACAGTCAGCTTCCACAAGTTATTAAAACAATCTTTAATGAAAAGTAAAAACGATACGTTTTTACTTTTTTCTTTGCTTATATTTCAGGGGTGAAGACAGATTTTATTTCCTTTTAGGTTAACTTATCTTATAATACTTATTGGGTGATTTCATGAAGATGTTAGTAACCACCGGAGGTACTGGTGGACACATATATCCGGCCGTTGCGTTGGCCAGTTACATGCTTAAGAAGGATAAGCAGCTGGACATAAAATTCATAGGCAACAGTGACAGGATGGAGAATACGATTATTCCGCAGATGGGTTACAGCTTCATCGGAATTGAAGCTGCCCGTTTTAACGATAACGGTAATAAACTCAAGGCTTTAAGCCTGTTATATAAATCATATAAGGAGTGTCTGTCCATTGTTAAGGAATATGGACCTGACATTGTCATCGGTTTTGGCGGGTATGTAACGGTACCTGTTTTAATGGCGGCTCATAAGCTTGGCATTAAGACAGTCATTCACGAACAGAATTCCATTGCCGGATTGGCAAACAGAACTCTCGGTCATTTCGTTGATAAGGTCGTTACCGTTTATCCTGGTGTAGGAGAAGCCTTCCCAGACAGAAAGGTCGTTAACTTGGGTAATCCAAGAGAAAGTGCTGCCTTAGATTTCAATAAGGACAGACAGATTTTTAAGGAATATGGCCTTAATCCGGCTAAGAAGACCATTCTGATCGTCATGGGTTCATTGGGCTCAGCCAGCGTTAATGAAAAGATGGTTCAGATTCTTAACGAATTAAAGAACAAGCCTTATAACATCATTTATGTTACAGGCAAGAATAACTATGGCGAGTTTGCCGGCAAGGTAGAGGAAACGGATACCTTGAAAATACTGCCATACATTGACCAGTTCAATGTGGCAGGAAACTGTGATCTGGTAGTTTCAAGAGGTGGAGCAACCAGTGCTTGCGAGTACATGGCTTTAGGTGTGCCTTCAATCATCATACCTTCACCATATGTACCAAATAACCACCAGTTCTTAAATGCCAAGAGCATGCTGGACAACGGTGCCTGCAAGCTGTTGGAAGAAAAGGATCTGACAAGTGAGAAACTGACCGACATGATCGAAGATCTGGTCGGTGACGATATTAAATTACGTCAAATGTCTGAGGCAGCCAGGAAAATGTCACATGTACATGCCGCCGAAGACATCTCTGAATTATTGTATGAAATGGTAGGAAAATAGAATGAGCGAATTTATGGAAAAGGTTGCTCAGTTTGGTGATATTGAAGAAAACGTATCTTTTCGCAAACTGACGACGTTAAAAGTCGGTGGTACGGCAAGATATGTCATATATCCAAATAATGAGTTCTGCCTTGAAAGCATCATAGACATCTGCCACGATGAGGGCGTTGACTTTAAGATGTTTGGCAATGGCAGTAATATGTTATGCTCAGATGACTTTTATGATGGAGCCATCATAAAACTGGGCAGATACTTTAACAAGGTATATTACAACGATTATGAGATCACAGCTCAGGCAGGCTGCAGCGTGATCAATCTTGCTTATGAGGCAATGAAGAAGGGCATGAGCGGCCTGGAATTTGCCAGTGGCATACCGGGAACAATAGGCGGTTGCGTATTCATGAATGCCGGGGCTTATAAGAGCAGCATGTCTGACATCATTACTGAGGTTCAGGTTTACCGTAATGAAACGACTGAGTGGATCAGTGCTGAAGAATGTGAGTTTGGTTACCGTACATCAGTATTCCAGAAAAAGCCTTGGATCATTACCGCTGTCAAGATGGTCTTAAAGCCAGGCAAACGTGAAGATATAGAAGAGCTGATGAAGGACCGTCAGGCCAGAAGATTCGCTACCCAGCCATTGGAATTTCCAAGTGCCGGAAGTGTCTTCCGCAATCCTGAAAACGGCTTTTCATGGAAGTACATTGACATGATCGGCTATCGTGGCATGAAGTATGGTCATGCCTGCGTTTCTCAGAAACATTCAAACTTCATTGTCAATGAAGGTGAGGCAACAGCTTCAGACATTAACCGTTTGATTAACGACATTCAAGATAAGGTCAGGGAAGCATATGATGTTGAACTGATTCTGGAAGTGGAGAAATTCAATTGGAAATAGATGAGAAGATAAAGGAAGTCCAGGAAACTGATTCAGAGCTTGAGGCCGGTAAGAAAGCCATTGAAGAGACTCTGGAGCAGGAAAAGACTGAAAAGAAACTGAAAAGAAAAAAGGTGATCCAGTCACGTCTTTTGATTGTGGGGATCATCGTTTCCATTGTGGGAATCTTTCTGGCTTACATCATCAGTCCTTTCAGTAATGTCCGCAGCGTCAAAGTAATTAACAACGTCTTTCTTTCCGAAGACTACATCAAGAAAAGCGCCGGCATTTCAACTGACTCCGAATTTGTTCTCTTATTCCCGATGGTTAAGGAAATAAGTATGAAGACAGATCCTCTGATCAAGGATGTTGACATCCGCCGTGGGGCAAATCACAGCGTAGTGATCGATGTAAAGGAAAATGACATCGTTGGTTACCGCTATGATCAGAGCATGGATCTGATTTTAGGTGATGGTTCATACGTGACTTTCAAGAGCGAATATATTTCCAATCTTTCCTTATTACCAATGTTCATGTCCGTTAGTGACGAGAAGACTAAAATGGTTGCGGAAGAAATGAAGGATCTTGATCCTGATGTCCTGTACCGCATCGCAGAGGTAAGGGATTTCGCTTTGAGTTACGATGAGAATATGATAAAATTTGTGATGGAAGACGGTTATAAAGTCTATACCACAATAACTGGTTCAAACTTCTTAAAAGACTATCTTTCAATCATCAAGAATACCGGCAGTTCCCATAAGTGCATCTACTTTGATACGGAAAACAATGTTGCGGTAATGCGCAGTTGCGAACAGCTGGAAGAACTGTATCAGCGTCATCTGCATGGTGATGAAACACCAAAGCCAGAGGACACTGCTGAACAAGAGGGTACTCAAGAGGAAACAGGTGAACAAACATCTGAGGAAACCCATGAATAAACAGGAGGTATCGCATGAAGTCTACAACAGATTTTGGTGGAATTAATATTTCTACAACTGCCATCGCTACACTTACCGGGGCAATCGTTACGGAATGCTATGGTGTTGTCGGTATGGCCAGCAAGAAGTTTTTCAGAGATAACATCGCAGTACTGTTAAAGCAGGAAAACTATTCAAAGGGTGTAGTAGTAAAGAAGAACAAGGAAGGCCTGGAACTGGATATCTATGTCATTCTGTGCTATGGCTTTAAGCTGAGCGAGATCGTCAATGAAGTTCAGAAGAAGGTTAAGTATGAAATGAGCAAGGCTCTGGATACGAAGATTACGGCTGTCAACGTATTCGTTCAGGGCGTTAAGGTCATTAACTAGGTGAACGCTATGAATGTTTTAGATTGTCTGCACTTTAAGGAAATGCTCGTCAGTGGGGCTAATAACCTTGCCAACAAGCATGAGGAAATAAATACATTAAACGTATTCCCGGTACCTGATGGAGATACCGGTACAAACATGAACATGACCTTCGGTTCAGGTGTTGCTGAAGTCAGCAAGGTCATGAACAACCACGTCGGTGAAACAAGCAAGCTCTTAAGCAAGAGCATGTTAATGAGCGCCAGAGGTAACTCAGGGGTAATCTTATCCCAGATCTTCAAGGGCGTATACAAGAGCATCGCTGACAAGCAGTCAGTAACCGTAACTGACCTGGCTGATGCCTTCGAAAACGGTGCCAGAATTGCCTATAAGGCCGTTATGAGACCTGTTGAAGGTACAATTCTTACCGTCAGCAGAGAAGCCGCAGATGCCGGCAAAAAGCTTGTAGAAGCCAATCCTGATGTTTCAATCGAAGAATACTTCGACACATTATTAAGAGAGGCAAGAGCATCATTATCAAGAACACCTGACTTATTACCGGTCTTGAAGGAAGTCGGTGTAGTTGACTCAGGTGGAGCTGGCTTTGTTGCCGTAATTGAAGGTTTCTACGCTTACTTACGTGGCAAGCCGGTAACAGTAGCCGCAGCCAGCGAAAAGGAAGAAGAACCGGAACTTGGCTATTGCGTTGAGGCAAAGATCAAACTCTTCAGAGAATTTGATCAGATCCGCATTGACAAGGCAATTTCCAAGATCGGTACCAGAATGGACATCAGCAACAGTGCTGACGAAGTAAAGATCCACATTCATTCCATGAAGCCTGGTGAAGTAATCAGTGCCTTACAGACATTCGGTGACTTATTAGTCGTAAAGGTTGAAAACCTGGCTGTTGGACACGAAAAGAAGTTCGAATATGAAGAAATGAAGCCAAGAGAAAAGTATGCCATCATTACCGTATGTAATGGTGAAGGCATCGTTGAAATGTTCAAGGAACTTGGCGTCAACAATGTCATAAACGGCGGTCAGACCATGAACCCGTCTACTGAATCATTTGTTTCAATGATCAAGACGATCAATGCTGACAACATCATCATCCTGCCAAACAACAGTAACATCATCCTGGCTGCTGAACAGACCAGAGAGGTATTAACAAAGCAGAACATCGTTGTCGTAGCAACCAAGACCGTACCGGAAGGCATTGCAGCCTGCATCGCTTTCAATCCGGATGCTGAGCTCGCTGAAAACATCAGAAACATGCAGGAAGCAGTTGCCAATGTTACAACCGGTTCAGTAACTCATGCCATTAAGGACACAAGCTTTAACGGCATCAGAATCAAGGAAGGCGACTACATGGGCATAAAGGGCAAGGACATCATTTCCTCATTACCGGACAAGATGGAAACCAGCAAGGCCTTACTTGATGCCTTGGTAAATGATGATACTTCAATCGTTACCATCATTTACGGTTCAGAAGCAACCGAAGCCGAAGCTGAGGAATTACAGAAATATGTCGTAGGCGAATATGACGTTGACTGTGAGATCAGCAATGGCAAACAGGATTTATATCCATTCATCGTAGGAGTAGAATAACTATTTGAGTTTCTCAAGTAGTTTTCTTTATAAAATGAAAGAAGTAAGAATAACACCTAAGAAAAGGGAAGCCCTCGAGCAATTGGGCATCACAAGCAGTGAAGATATCTTACAGTATTATCCTTACCGTTATGATACGTTGGAATTTCTGGACTATGACAAGTGGGAAGTAAACAGCCACGTCATAGTTGAGGGAACAGTATTGTCAAAACCTAAGATCTACCGCTTTGCAAGAAACAAGTCGGTGATCAGTTTTGAGCTTGGTAATGATCATGATACTTTCCGGATATCGGTCTTTAATCAACCCTGGTATCTTAAACAACAACCGGGTTCTTTAATGACGGTCATTGGCAAGTATGAGGGCAATAGAAAGATCCTGGCCATTTCCACCAGTAATCTTCCAATGAAGGAAGTATTAGGTATAAAGCCTGTCTACAGTCTAAAGGACAAGGTAAAGCCTAAGTATTTCAGTGAACTGGTAGCCAAGGTATTGGAAGCCAACAAGGATGAAATAGTTGACTACGTTAATCCTGAGATCAAAAAACGCCATGGCTTCATGGATAAATATGAAGCTTTGAAGGAAGTTCATTTTCCTACTTCTTCTAAAAACCTGACTAAGGCAATAAACTATCTGAAATATGAGGAATTCTTCAAGTTTCAGACCTACATGCTATATAGAAAGAACAAGGCTCACTATAATGATGACCGCTTCATCAAGAGTTTTGACATTGAAAAAGTCAGACAGTTTGTCCGTGAACTGCCGTTTTCATTGACTGAAGATCAGAAACTGGCCGTAAAGGACATCCTAAACGATCTTTCCAGCAACTATCAGATGTGCCGCCTGTTACAGGGGGATGTAGGCTGCGGCAAGACCATCGTATCATTTGTGGCCATGTATGCTTGTCATCTGGCAGGCTATCAGGCAGTTTTAATGGCACCTACGGAAATACTGGCCAAGCAGCATTATCAGAACATTCTTAAGACCTTTAAAAACTACGATATAAAGATCGAATTATTGTATTCAAACATCACCAATCAGCAACGTAAGGCAATACTGGAAAGAATAAGAAGCGGTGAGACTGACTTCGTGGTTGGTACTCACGCCGTATTCCAGCAGGATGTTGAATTCAATAAGCTTGGTCTGATCATTACTGACGAACAGCACCGCTTTGGCGTTAAGCAGCGTCAGCAGTTACAGGATAAGGGACCTGATGCCGACTTGTTACTGATGTCAGCTACCCCGATCCCAAGAACCCTGGCCACTTCACTTTATGGTGACATGGATGTTTCAACGATCGTTCAGACCCCTAATGCCCATAAGGTAATTCATACTACTCTGATTCCGAAAAACAGCTTCATGGCCATTGTAAAGGACATTGAGAAGCTTCTGGATGCGGGCAATCAGATGTATGTGGTATGTGCCACAATTGAAAAGAGCACGGAATTACTGGCCCGTAACGTCAATGACGTATACAATAACCTGAACACTTACTTCAAGGGCAGATACAGATTAGGTCTGTTGCATGGCCAGATGAGTGAAGAGGAAAAGGATGCGGTTCAGGAAAGCTTTGCCAGAGGTGAAATAGACATCCTTGTTACTACTACGGTCATTGAGGTAGGGGTAGATGTCAAGAGTGCCAACATCATGGTCATTTATGACGCCAACCGCTTTGGCTTATCCCAGTTACATCAGTTAAGAGGCAGAATCGGCCGTGGGGAAAAGGAAGGCTATTGTTACTTACTGACCAATTCCAAGGAAGAAGACGCAATTACCAGATTAAATGTCATCGTAAACAATACCGATGGCTTTAAGATATCCTATTATGACTTACAGTTAAGAGGTCCTGGCGACATATTGGGCTACAGACAGTCCGGACTTCCTACTTTCATGCTTGGCAATGTCGTTCTGGATAACGAACTATTACAGCAGGCCAGGGAAGATGGCAAGCAGGTAATCGCCAACCTGGATAAGAAGGAGAATGAAAACATCAGACAGTATTTACTGGAAACTGAAAGCCATGATACATACTATCTTGACTAAATTATGCTAAAATTAACACAAGAGGTTTTTTATGAATATATACGAATGGTTAAGACAACACGGTGTGGAAGTTGAAACCAGTCAGCTGATTGATGACGCTTTTACCCACACTTCATATATGAATGAACACAAACAGACCTTGCACGACAATGAAAGACTCGAATTCATGGGTGATGCCGTAATGCAGATCTGGGTTTCAGAACGTCTTTTCAATATTGAACCGGCCATTTCCGAGGGTAAGATGACTACCATGAGAGCCCAGATGGTCTGTGAAAAGAGCTTTGCCATGATCATGCGTGAACTGAAACTTACTCAGTTCATCAGGCTTGGTGTCGGTGAAGAGAAAAACGGCGGCAGAAACAAGGATTCGATCATTGCCGATGCCTTCGAGGCCTTTGTCGGTGCCTTGTATCTGACCAAGGGTATGGAAGCCGTAAACAGGATACTGGATCCGGTTTTTGAACCGCTTCTGAATCATCCTGAACTTACGGGCATTGTTGATTACAAGACCAAGTTACAGGAATATGCCCAATCAGACATCCGTAAGAGTGTCAAATATGTAATGTTATCGGAAAAGGGGCCGTCAAATAATCCTGTCTTTGAAATGGGAGTTTATCTTGATGACATCCTGTTAGGAAAGGGAACCGCCAGCAATAAGAAGCAGGCAGAACAGAACGCAGCTAAGGAAGCGTTGAAGATATTGGTGAAGTAGCATGGATTTACTGATTATTTTGAAAAAACTGGGTTTGACAGAAGAGTATTTGAATCATTTCAAAAACTCTTATTTAATGCGCCCTGTCTATCATAGTGAATCAAAGGTTCTGAAAATAATGCTGAGGACAGAAAACGTCCTTCCTTGTGAAGTCTACGAGGCAGCCTTAGAAGCCTTCAGCAAGCTTCATGAAGGGGAAACAATACTGGTCATTGACGCTGAAAAATGCGAATGTGACACCAATGAACTCATCAAGTACTTCAATTTTCTTTCCAAACTGAATCACAGAGCTGAATTAAATAACCTCATCCCGGTCATTCAGGAAAACAGGATCTGTCTGAAGACTGATGATCAGGCTCTGTTAGATAAGTTAGGCGAACAGATCAGAAGATTTGGCATCAGGTATGATGTTACCAACGATACTTTCAAGAGCAAAACGGTCGCCGAACCTGTTTATGTTCCAACCAGAAGTAACTCTAACGATACCAACAACGGCTTTGCCAGACGCAGAAGCTACCGTCAGAACTATGACATCAATAAGGAAAGCTACCGTAAGGTATTGATCAGCACCTTGAAGGAAGGAATGGACAAGATCTGTTTTTCCGGTTTGGTTTTCAAGGTAGAATACCAGAGCTTGCGTAACAAGAGTGAATTACAGAAGATCTACATTACCGACCTGGAAGATGCCATTGTCGTAAAGAGATTCCAGGGCAGAGACATGACGGCTGCCGAATTACATGAAATAGAAGAGGGACAGTATTATACCGTATACGGTTCCGTTAAATATGATACCTATGACCACTATAACGTGGTTGAACCGGTATTGCTGGAAAAGATGGATAACAATCCATTCAAGAGAACCGATGATTATGAAGGCTTAAAGCACAGTGATCTGCATGTTCATACAAACAAGACTGAAATGGATGGTGTTTCAGAATGCTCTGAACTCATCATGCAGGCCTATAAGTTTGGTCAGAAGGCCATTGCGATCACCGACATCAGTGTCGTACAGGCCTATCCTGATGCTCAGGGTGCACAGTTAAAGATCGACAAGATGGACCCTGACAATGATTTCAAGGTCATATATGGCATTGAAATGAAAGTCGTTGATGACAAGCTTAACATTGTCCATAACCCATGTGACAAGAAACTGAATGAAGTAGAATACATGGTATTTGACCTGGAAACAACGGGTTTATCAACCAAGTATGACTACATCATTGAATTCGGTGGGGTAATCGTAAAGAACAATACCATTACCGATCACTTCCAGACTTTCGTCAAGCCACCTGTAACAATACCAGCCTTCATTGAGCAGAAGACAAACATTACCAATGAAATGTTGGCGAATGCTCCGACCTTTGAAGAAGTAATAGATAAGATTTTAGACTTCATGGGAGACAGGGTATTAGTCGCTCATAACGCTGACTTCGACTTTAACTTCATGAATGAAAAACTTGAGGAAATGGGCAGACAGCCTTTGAAGAATACCTGTCTGGATACTCTTAACTTAGCCAAGGAGATCGTAACCAACCGTAAGTATTACCGTTTGGGCTTGATTGCCCGTAACTATGGCGTTGAATACAACGATGATGAAGCTCATCGTGGTGACTACGATGCCGAAGTACTGGCTCAGATATTATTGAAGATGTTACCGACGATCAAGGGTTATCCTAACATTACCTTTAGCGATCTGCAGAACAAGCAGGATCCTGACGTCTATAAGAAGGCTCATACCTACAGTGTTACCTTATTAGCCAAGAACATGGCCGGCATCAAGGACATCTATGAACTGGTATCACTTTCTCATACGACATATCTGACCTATTTTGCCAAGGAAAATGCCAAAAAGGCTGACAGTGATGTCGTCGCTGAACCGCGAATCATCCGTAGTGAAATAGAGAAGAGAAGAAAGAACATTCTGGTTGGTTCAGCCAACTTGTACAGTGAACTGTTTGAAATGGCATTGAACAGGTCTGATGAAACAGTTGAAGAGTGCATGAAGTTCTATGACTATGTCGAGATTCAGCCGTTAAGCTGTTACAGTCCGTTAATTGAACCGGGCAGTTCTTTAACCAGAGACAGAATGGTTGCCATCGTCAATAACATCATCAGAATAGCTGATAAGTTAGGTAAGACGGTAATCGGCAATAACGATGTCTACTATACCCACCCGCATCAGAAGATCGCCCGTGACATTTACATCATGGCCAAGCGAATCGGCGGACAAAGACATCCGTTATATCCACTTAACAGGGAAAAGAGACTTAAGTTCATTGCCCCTGATCAGCACTTAATGACAACTAATGAGATTCTTGAAGCATTTAACTACTTAGATGAAGACAGGATCAAGGAGATCGTCATTGACAATCCACAGAAGATCATTGATCAGATTGAAAAGATCTATCCTATTCCTCAGGAACTGCACACCCCATCAATTGAGGGCTGTGAACAGTTATTGACTGATGAAATATACAAGAATGCCTATGCCTTGTATGGCAACCCATTACCTGACATCGTCAGAGAAAGAATTGAAAAGGAGCTTAATTCCGTAATCACCCACGGGTTCTCCGTTCAGTATTACATTGCTTATCTGTTAGTAAAGAGAAGTAATGAAGACGGCTACATCGTAGGTTCCCGTGGTTCCGTAGGCTCAAGCTTCATTGCCACAATGGCAAACATTACGGAAGTTAACCCGTTAGTACCGCACTATCTGTGTCCGGACTGCCATTATTCAGAGTTCTTTACCAACAATGAATATGCCAACGGCTTTGACTTGCCGATAAAGAAGTGCCCACGCTGCGGCAGGGAACTGATCAGAAACGGTCACTCGATCCCATTTGAAACCTTCTTAGGCTTCCATGGTGACAAGGTTCCTGATATTGACCTTAACTTTGCCGACGATAACCAGATCAAGGCTCAGTTACAGATCAAGGAAATATTCGGTGAAAACTACGCTTACCGTGCCGGTACCATCGGTACCGTTGCTCAGAAGACTGCCTTCGGTTACATCAGAGGCTATTGTGAGGAAACGGAAAAGCAGGACGCTGAAGGAAAGCCGATCTTCTCATCAGCCTTCCAGGAATACCTTTCACACTTATGTGAGGGTGTAAAGCGTACGACCGGCCAGCATCCGGGTGGAATCGTCGTTATTCCTAAGGAAAATGACGTTCATGACTTTACCCCGGTACAGTATCCGGCCAATAACCCATTTGCCGACTGGAAGACAACACACTTTGCCTTCTCAGATCTGCACGATAACATTCTGAAACTGGACATCTTGGGCCACGTAGACCCGAAGGTCATCAGACTGTTACAGATTTATACGGGAATTGATGCAAGAAAGATCCCAATGAATGATGCCAAGGCACTTTCGCTTTTCTCATCAACTGAGGAACTGCACATTCATGATCCAAAGCATCATTATACGGAACAGAATGGTGCAGCTGGGTTACCTGAATTCGGTACCCATAACAACCGTAACATTCTTAATGCGACCAAGCCGACGACCTTCGCCGAACTTGTTGCTCTTAGCGGTCTGACTCATGGTACTGACGTATGGGCAAACAACGCTGAAGAACTGATCAAAAAAGGCACCTGTACCCTGAAAGAGGTAATCGCCTGCCGTGACGATATCATGACTTACCTGATTGCCAAGGGCATGCCGCCTAAGGAATCATTCGACATCATGGAAAAGGTCAGAAAGGGCAAGGGTCTTACCCCGCAATGGGAAGAGGACATGCACAATAACAATGTTCCGCAGTGGTACATTGATTCCTGCAACAAGATCAAGTACATGTTCCCGAAGGCTCACGCCGTTGCCTATGTAATGATGGCAATGAGAATTGCCTATTGCAAGGTATACCACCCAAGAGAATACTATGCGGTATTCTTCAGCTGCCGTTGCGATGCCTATGACATTGAAACAATGTTAAAGGGTGAAGATGCCATTTACGAGCGCTTGATGGCCATCAGAGACAAACAGGCCAATGATTCAAGAAACGTTACCGTAAAGGAAAATGCTCTTGAGTCAACCTTGGAAATGTGTCTGGAAATGTATCTGAGAGGTTATCACTTCAACAACATTTCCTTGGCCAAGAGTGAAGCAGTCAACTTCATCGTTGACCCGGATGACGATAAGGCCATCATACCTTCATTCAGTTCCATCGATGGCTTAGGTGCCAACGTAGGCATTTCCATCGTTGAAGCCAGAAAGAATCAGGAGTTCATATCCAAGGAAGACTTAATGAAGAGGACTCAGATCAACAATACTCAGATGGCTTTCATGGAAAAGATCGGCGTGCTGGATGATTTAGGTGAAGAAAACCAGTTATCACTGTTCAATATGTTCTAAAAAGGCTTAAAAAGCACTTGAAATCGTATTTTAAATAAGCTAATATAGTAGCGTAATAAAGGAGTGGGAAGACCACTCCTTAATTATTGCTCGGAGGCAAAAATGAATATTAAGGAACTGGAAAATGCATTAATGCCGGCCTTTGAAAAGAATGATATTTCAAAGCACAGCATTAAGCTGTTAAGCGGAAAGATCAAGACATTGGAAATCATGATCATGAAGTCAGATGGTTCAATGGACATGGATACCTGTGCAGTTGTCAGCCGTGACATTTCGGCAATTCTGGATGAACTGGATTATGGCGATGAAGCTTATAACCTTGACGTATGTTCATTCGGCGCAGAAAGAGAACTGGAAACAGATGAAGAGATCCTTCAGGCTGTAAATGACAATGTACACATTGATTATAAGAATCCTGATAAGGGACTTGACCAGGTAGAGGGAACTCTTAAGCGTTTTGAAAACGGTGAGCTTGAAGTTGAATATCTGGTAAAAGGAAGGAAAAAGACAGCCGTTGTCGCCTTAGACAACGTAAAATTAATCAGATTGGCTGTTAAATTATAGGTGAGAGGATATGAATATTAAGAATTTGCAGAAGGTCCTGATGGACATTCAGGAAAACAGAATGATTTCTTACGATGTTGTCGAAGCAGCCATTAAGGAAGGTCTGGTTAAGACATACAAGAAGATCATCAACTTCCCGGAAGCAATTGTCAGAGCTGACATTGATGACAAGGGAAACATCAGACTGTATCAGTCACGTACCGTCATTGAAGGCGAAGTAGAAGATCCTGATCTGGAATATTCTCTGGAAGAAGCCAGAGAATTAAAGGCTGATGCTCAGATCGGTGATGTACTTGATGAAGAGATTGATATCGACAGCTTCGGACGTTCATCAGTAACTCAGGTTAAGAACATCATGCTGCAGAAGATCAAGGAAGCCAGCAAGCAGATGGTTTACGATGAATACATTGATAAGGTAGACGATCTTGTCTACGGTACTGTTGAAACCGTTGAAGACAAGTTTGCCTTAATTGATCTGGGCAAGACTCTGGCCTTAATGCCAAAGAGTGAACAGATCCCTGGTGAAAAGTACTATGACGGTCAGAGATTAAGAGTTGTCATCAAGAACGTTACCAAGGATTCAAAGGGAGCTCAGGTCGTTGTTTCAAGAAGCTCAGAAATGCTGGTAAAGAGACTGTTTGAATCAAGCGTTACCGAAATCTATGACGGTACCGTTGAAATCAAGGCCATTGCCAGAGAAGCTAATGAAAGAACCAAGATGGCCGTATATTCAAATAACGTTAACGTAGATCCAATCGGAGCATGTATCGGACCTAGAGGTGCCAGAGTATTAAGCGTCATTGACGAGATCACTCAGCAGGGTAATCCGGCATCTCACGAAAACATCGACATCTTTGAATGGAATCCAAACTATGTTGAATTCGTAAAGAACGTATTAAAGCCAGCAAGCGTATTGGCTGTATTACCGGAAAAGGATGACGACAAGTTACTTATCGTCGTTGAAGATAACCAGTTATCTCTTGCCATTGGTAAGAAGGGCATCAATGCCAGACTGGCCGTAAGATTACTCAACCGTAAGATCGACATCAAGACTCAGTCAGAAGTTGAGGCTGAAGGCATTGACTGGTACAACGAAATGTTGGCATTCCAGGCTAAGGAAGAAGCAATCCGTAAGCAGAAGGCTCTGGAAGAATTAAAGGCTAAGGAAGAAGAAAAGGCCAGACTGCAGGCTGAAAAGGAAGCTGAAGAAGCAGCCAGAAGAGAAGCTGAAAAGGCTGAAGAAACACCGGTTGCTGAAGAAGCTCCAGTAGCTGAAGAAACACCAGTTGAACAGCCAGCTGTTGAAGTTGAACCAGTTAAGGAAGAACCAGTAGTTGAAGAGGCTGTCAAGGAAGAAAAGAAGGAAGAAGTCGTTGAGGAAGCTCCTGTTGAAGAAGTCAAGGAAGTAACCAAGCGTCGTAAGCCAAAACTTGAGAAGGCCAGCGATTATGTATCTAAGTATGAAGAGTTGGCTGATGCCAAGAAGTCATCTCAGCAGAAGACATCTTCTAAGCGTAAGAAAACAACCAAGGAAGATGAAGAAGCTGCTGAATTAAGAAAGAAACTCGAAGAGCTGAAGAAGCAGCAGTATGAAATCAAGCCAGAATACTCTGAAGAAGAACTCGAAGAATTCAACAACGAGGAAGACGATCACTGGTATGATGAAGACGTTGATTACGATGACTACGATGATTTCTATGATTAATAGAGGTTATAAGCATGCGTAAAATACCAATGCGTAAATGCGTTGTATCGAATGAACGTTTTCCAAAGAATGAACTGATCAGAATCGTCAAGACTCCTGAAGGGGAAGTTGTAGTTGATCCTTCTGGCAAGAAGAACGGGCATGGGGCTTACTTAAGAAAAGACAAGACCGTATTTGAAACTGCCCGTAAGAAAAAGATACTCGACAGATATCTGGAAACAGAAGTACCGGATAGCGTATACGAAGAATTAGATAAGTTATTTTAAATTAAAAGAAAGGTGGTGCTGTTAATGGCAAAAGGCAATCGCAATAACAACAAAAACAGAAACAGAAGAAGTGATTATGGTGGTGGAAATCAGCAGAAGCGCTTCACGGAACAGGTGAAGGATTGTACTTATAAGGATGGCATCACAGTTAAGGAATTAGCTGAAAAGATCAATAAGAGTCCGGCAGAGATCATCAAATTCCTGTTCATGATGGACAAGATGGTCACCATCAATGCTTCATTGGATGATGAAACAATTCAGCTGATCGCCATGCAGTACAACATTGAGATCACCAAGGAAGAAGAGGTTGACGTAAACAGTCTTGAGGATACTGAAGAAGACAATCCTGAAGATCTGGAACCCAGAGCACCAATCGTTACGATCATGGGTCATGTTGACCACGGTAAGACAACCTTGCTTGACAACATCAGAAAGACACACGTAACGGAAGCAGAATTTGGCGGCATCACTCAGCACATCGGTGCCTATCAGGTAGAAGTAAAGGGTCAGAAGGTAACCTTCCTGGATACTCCAGGTCATGAAGCCTTCACCGCAATGCGTGCCAGAGGTGCCAAGATGACAGACATCGTTGTCATCGTTGTCGCAGCTGATGACGGTGTAATGCCACAGACAAAGGAAGCCATCGACCACTCAAGAGCCGCTGGTGTTCCAATGATCGTCGCTGTAAATAAGATCGACAAGCACAATGCCAATGTCGATAAGGTTTATTCAGAACTGGCAGACTATGACTTAATGCCTGAAGAATGGGGCGGAAGCACGATGTTTGCCAAGTTAAGTGCCAAAAACGGAATCGGTATCAGCGAATTACTGGAAATGATTCTGTTACAGGCTGAAATGATGGAATTAAAGGCTAACCCAAATAAGATGGCAACAGGAACAGTAGTTGAAGCCAAGTTAGACAAGGGCAGAGGTCCTGTAGCTACATTACTGGTACAGAATGGTACATTGCGTACCGGTGACATGGTTGTTGCCGGAACCTGTATTGGCCGTATCAGAAAGATGACAGATGACAAGGGCATGGAAATCAAGAGTGCCAAGCCATCTACCCCAGTTGAAATCATCGGTCTGGACAGTGTCCCGGAAGCAGGTGATCACTTCAAGGCATTTGAAAATGAAAGACTGGCCAGAAAGATCGCTGATGAACGTAATCAGCAGAAGATCGAAGCTGAAAGAAGAACAACAGCTGCCATGTCTCTGGATGATTTAGCAGCCCAGATCAAGGAAGGCAACATCCAGGATCTTAACATCATCGTCAAGGCCGACGTTAACGGCAGTGCCGAAGCTGTTAAGAGTTCAATGGAAAAGATCAACGTTGACGGTGTCAGAGTAAATGTCATCAGAGCAACAGCCGGTGCCATTTCCGAAAGTGACATCATGCTGGCAAGTGCATCTAACGCAATCATTTACGGTTTCAACGTCAGACCAACAGCCGCCATTAAGAAGGTAGCTGAGGAAAACGGCGTTTCAATCAGACTGCACAATATCATCTATAAGGCCTTGGAAGAACTTGAAATGATGATGAAGGGCATGTTGGCACCTGTATATGAAGAAGTAGTAACCGGTCAGGCAACTGTCAAACAGACCTTCAAGGTCAGCAAGGTCGGTACCATTGCCGGATGTATGGTTGATGACGGTGTCATCAAGAGAACCAGCAGCTGTCGTCTTATCAGAGATGGCGTTGTCATCTACACCGGTAACATCGGCTCATTACAGCGTTTCAAGGACAATGCCAAGGAAGTATCAGCAGGCTATGAATGTGGCCTGACAATCGAAAAGTTCAACGACATCAAGGAAGGCGACATCATCGAAGCCTTTGAGAGCCAGGAAGTAAAGGAGGCATAACATGTCTTTAAAGAAAGACCGCGTTGCCAGCATCATTAAACGCAGTATTTCGGAAATGCTGGCGACAGAACTTGCAGATCCTAAAATCGGATTTGCGACCATTACGGATGTTGAAGTCACAAATGACCTGTCATTTGCCAAGGTATATGTAACATTTTTAGGCAAGCAGGAAAGAAATGAGGCCGGTTTAAAGGCTTTACAGAGAGCAAAGGGACATATCAGAACCTTTGTGTCCAGAAGATTAGACACCAGAAAGTGTCCTGACCTGATCTTCTTACTGGATGACTCTCTTGAAAAGGGCAACAGGATCGATGCCATCATCGAAGGCTTGAACATCGAAAAGGATTAATTATAAGAAAAGCTTCTGACTAATCATCAGAAGCTTCTTTTTTTACCGGTTTGAACAGATCTATCTGTTCCTGATTACGTAACATTAACTGGAAGTTATTCTTGCAGGAAGGGTAATCCTTGTATAATTGTTTAAGCATGTTCTTCATTGCCTGTCTTTCCGTATGCCCGTTATTAGGACAGACATTTTTGGAGATAGGAATGTTTAACTGATTGGTCATGCGCGAAATGTCGCTTTCATAAGCGTATACCAGAGGCCTGATTAGAGTAACTCCAGACCTTTCCAATAACATCTTCGGTTTGAATGTCGCGACTC